>NZ_JBDJAW010000019.1 GCF_039649665.1 Microbispora sp. ZYX-F-249
GTCGCGCACCTGCTCGACCAGGTCCATGCCCTCGGGCAGTCGTACGGCGGCGAACGCCGCATGGGTGTGGAAACAGAATCGGCAGCGGTTCAGCGCGGAGACGTAGGTGGCGATCAATTCGCGTTCTCCGCGGCTGAGCGTGCCGTCCCCGCGTAACAGAACGTCCACCAGTTGGTTCAGCGGCAGCGCGGCCTCCGGGCGGAACCGGAAAAGGCCGCGAACTCCGGGCTCGTCGGTGGCGAGGGCGATATACGGCCGGGTGGACCCGCGGTGATTGGTGTGTTGCGGCCCGGTCCGCCCGCCCTGTCGTGGAGAAGGGACGATGGACAGTTCCGTGGCGACGTTCGGGCGTGCCGCGGGCGTTACGGTGTGTGTCATTTCCCTGACTTTCTCCTCGTGGTTTTTCCTCCCACCACCACGATGCGAAGAGAAAGGCGGGACAGCCAGGCGGAGGCGGATCAGCAAGATGTCCGCCGCTGGCATTCTTCTGTCAATTCCCGAACTTGACGGCGTCTCAGCCGGCGGCGACCAGGTGGCGCAGGGCCCGCTCGGAGGGGCTGCCCGGGTCCGCGGTGACGAACACCACGTGCTGGTCGTCGCCCGGGACGACGAGCACGTCGCAGTTCAGCCGCAGCCGGCCCGCCCTCGGGTGGACGACGACCTTGGTGCGGTGACCGGGATCGTGCACCGGGTCGGAATCCCAGATCTGGGTGAACTCCTCGCTGCCCGCCCGCAGATCCGCCAGCAGGCGCGCGAGCGCCTCGTCGTGCGGGTAACGCTGCGCGGCGAGGCGCAACCGGGACACGACGACGTGGCCGAACTCCTCGCTGCTCGAACTCTCGTGGTAGCCGCCGAGGAACCGCCTGCGGGCCAGGTTCGGCTGCGTCTCGAGATCGCCCAGCAGCGCGTACGCGAGCGGGTTCCAGGCCACGACGTCGTAGGTGGCGTCGGTGACGATGACCGCCGTGCCGGGGATGCGGTGCAGCAGTTCCGCCACATGGGGGCGGACCCGGCGCACCGGACCCGCGGGCGGCGTCGGGCCCGTGCCGGCGAGGTGGAACAGGTGGATCCGCTCGGCCGGATCCAGCCGGAGCGCGCCGGTGAGGGCGTCCAGGATCCGGGGTGAGGGACGCGGGCCCCGCGCCTGCTCGAGGCGGGTGTAGTAGTCCACGGACATGTGGGCCAGGTCGGCGACCTCCTCCCTGCGCAGGCCGGGAGTCCGGCGGCGCTCGTCGTCGGGCAGGCCGACGTCGCCCGGGCGCAGGCGCTCCCGCCTGTCGCGGAGGAAACGAGCCAGATCCCGTCTCACCACGGTGCCTCCTTCCGCTGCCAGGGATTCGTTGTCCCTGGATGGGTCGCCGCCGCCACGGAATGGTCGATGTCATGAACCTATCCACAGCACTGGTCACGGGTGCGAACAAGGGCATCGGCAAGGAGATCGCGCGGCAGCTCGCCGCCGAGGGGCTGACCGTCTACGTCGGATCGCGCGACGCGGACCGCGGCCGGAGGGCGGTCGAGGAGATCGGCGGCGACGCCCGGCTGCTGGTGCTCGACGTCACCGACGCCGGGAGCGTCGCCGCGGCGGCCAAGGAGGTGGAGAGCCTGGACATCCTGGTCAACAACGCCGGTGTCCAGGTGGACGGCGGATCCGCGCCGGACGCCGGCGTGGACAGCTTCCGGCGTACGTACGAGACGAACGTCTTCGGCGTCCTCGCGGTCACCAACGCGTTCCTGCCGGCGCTGCGCCGCTCGGCTTCGCCCCGGATCGTCAACGTCTCCAGCGGGACCGGATCGCTGACGTGGAGCGCGGATCCGGAGCACCACTTCGCCGCCTCGGCCGGCGCCGCCGCGGCCTACCGCTCGTCCAAGTCGGCACTCAACGCGTTGACGCTCTTCTACGCCCAGGCGCTCGCGGACGAGGGGTTCAAGGTGAACGCGCTGGCCCCGGGCCTGCGGGCGACCGACCTCGCCCCGGGGATCGCCGAGAGCGGTGGGGACCCGGCCGAGGGCGCGGCCGGCGCCGTCAGGCTGGCCCTGCTGCCCGGTGACGGCCCCACCGGCGGCTTCTTCTCCTGGGACGGAACGCCCGTCCCCTGGTAGGACCGGTCGCTCCCGTCAGACGGGGACGGGAACGGGCACGTGGGCCGTGCTCCGGCGGCGCTCGGCCTCGGCGCGGGTCGTCGCCTCCCTGACGGGGCGCCGCACGAGCATCCCCACCAGCGTGGCGGCGGCCGCGCTGCCCAGTCCGATGACCCAGCCCGCCGGGCCGAGCGGCCGGCAGCCGAAGACCGTGCTGACCCCCGGCACCGTGACGATGAGCCACAGGACGGCCAGCGACGACAGCGACGCGAGCACGACGATCCTGTCCCGGCCGCCGCCCGAGAGCGTCTGCAGGAGCTGGGCGGACACGAGCGCGACCAGGCCGATGGTGTCCGCGCGCACGCGGGTGCCGGTCATGCGGCCCAGGATCCACGCGGCCGTCGCCGCCGCCGTCGTGACCGCCGCGCGCAGGTAGATGTCGCGGGTCAGCGACGCGCCCAGCGACGCCTCCGGGCCCTCGGCGAGCAGCTTGTCCGGGTCGGTCGAGGCGGGCGGCCGCACGGCCACCGCCATGGCCGGCACCATGTCGGTGAGCAGGTTGACCAGCAGGAGCTGCCGGGCGTTGAGCGCGCTGCCGCCCGCCAGCAGGTTGGACCCCACGGTGAAGGCGATCTCGCCGATGTTGCCGCCGAGGAGGATGCTCAGCGCGTCGCGCACCGAGGTCCACATCGCCCTGCCCTCGACGATGGCGTCCACGATCGTCTCGATGCGGTCGTCGGTGACGACGAGGTCGGCGGCGGCCCGCGCGGCGGGCGTCGCCCGCGAACCGAGGGCGATGCCCACGTCGGCCGTGCGGATGGCGGGCGCGTCGTTGGCGCCGTCTCCGGTGACGGCGACGACCTCACCCGCCCGGCGCAGGCACGTGACGATCCTGGCCTTGTGCGCGGGGGTGGTCCTGGCGAAAACCGCCACGTCGGGCAGCACCTTGGTCAGCGTCTCGTCGTCCAGTTCGTCCAGCTCGGGGCCGGTCATGACGCGCTGGCCGTTCAACGCGTTCAGCTCGACCGCGATCGCCTCGGCGGTGCTGGGATGGTCGCCGGTGACCATGACGATCCGCACCCCGGCCCGCATGAGGCGCCTGACGCTCTCCGCGGCCGTGGACCTGACCGGGTCGGCCAGGCCGAGGAAGCCGAGGAAGCACAGCTCCTCGATGCGCGACTCGTCGAGGTCGCTCCGGTCGGAGGCGGGCCGCTGCGCGACGGCGAGCACGCGGTATCCCTGCCGGGCCAGCCGTTCCACCTCCTGCTCCAGCTCGGCGCGTACGGTCTCGTCGCAGGGGACGGGACCGGTGTCGCGGTGCACGGTGGTGCAGTGGGTGAGCACGATCTCGGGGGCGCCCTTCACACTGAGCAGGTGCCCGTGCTCGGTGCGGCCGAGCACCGCGTGGTAGCCCCGGCCCGGCTCGAACGGCATCTCGTCCACGCGCTCCCAGCTCTCCAACCCTTCGGCGGGCGTGACGTTCAGCCGCTGGGCGCCGTCGAGCACGGCGCGGTCGGTCGGGTGGGCGATCACCCGTCCCACACCGGACTTGGGACTGGCCCGTACGGCCGCGGCGAGGACGCGCCGCAGCCCGGCGTCCGTCTCCTCGAGCAGCTCCTCGACCGGGCGGCCGGCGCGCCCGTCCGACACGTGCCGCAGGTTGATGCGGCCCTCGGTCAGCGTGCCCGTCTTGTCGAAGCACAGCACGTTGACCCGCCCCAGGGCCTCGATCGTGGACGGGTTGCGCACCAGCGCGGCACGCCTGGACAGCCGCCGCGCCGCGGCCAGCTCCGCCACGGTGGCGATGAACGGGAGCCCCTCGGGCACGGCGGCGACCGTCAGGCTCACGGCCGGCGTGAGCGCCGCGGCCAGCGACCGTCCGCGCAGGAGGTCGGTGACGAGCAGTGCCAGCCCGGAGGCGATCGAGATCGGCAGGATGCGGCTGCTCAGCTCCCGCAGGCGCAGCTCCACCCCCGTGGGCGGGCTCGGCTCGCCCGCGAGCCTGGCGCTGCGCCCCGACTCGGTCATGTCGCCGGTCGCGACGACCACCGCACGTCCGCTGCCCGCCGCGATCGACGTGCCCAGGTAGACCATCGAGCTGCGGTCGGCG
Organism: Microbispora sp. ZYX-F-249; assembly: GCF_039649665.1. Lineage (NCBI taxonomy): Bacteria > Bacillati > Actinomycetota > Actinomycetes > Streptosporangiales > Streptosporangiaceae > Microbispora > Microbispora maris. Next base: position 4,190 of record NZ_JBDJAW010000019.1, read on the forward strand.
ATGGCCGCCGCCACGGTCGGCGCGGCCGTCTTGGCGACGAGCTGGGACTCTCCGGTGAGCGTGGACTCGTCCACCTCCAGCCCGACGGCCTTGATCACGCGGGCGTCGGCGGGCACGGCGTCCCCGGCGCGCAGCTCGATGACGTCGCCGGGCGCGAGCTCGGCCGTCGTCGTCTCGACGACTCCCTCGGGGCGGCGCAGCCGTACGAGGACCTCGGTCGACTCGGTCAGGCGGTGCAGCGCCCGGTCGGCCTTGAACCGCTGCACGCCCCCGAGGAACGCGTTGATGACCATCACGCCGCTGATCAGCACGGCGTCGAGGGCCGAGCCGACGAGGGCCGATATCCCCGCGCCGGTGGCGAGGGCGGGCGTGAGCGGGTTCGCGAGCTCCTCCACCGTGGCCCGGGCCAGCGAGTGCGGGCCCTCCGCCTTCTCCGGCGCGGCCTCGGCGCGGCGCCTGCCCGCCTCCTGCTCGGCGATTCCCTGGACGGAGGAGCGGAGCCGGGAAAGCACCTCGTCGGCGGACATGGCGTGCCAGGGCGTGGTGTCGGCGCGCGGCGGGGTGGGGACGCGTCCCGCGTTCTGCCCGGACCATTCGCCCAGCACGATGGCGGCCAGCGAGACGACGGCGCTGGCCAGCTGCGCCCGGCGCAGGGCCGTGGCGGCCGGGCCCGCGACGGCCAGCAGGGTGCCGACCACCGCGCCGGCCGCGCCGAGCCGTACGGCGTTCCCGCTGGTGGCGCGGGCGCGGGGCAGGCAGCGCAGGAACAGGTGGACCCCGTGCAGCTCGCCGGCCACGTCGGCGTCCCAGGGCACGATGCCCTCCGGGCCGGCGGCCTCCGGGACGACCACTCCCACGCCGATGTCGGCCTGGGCGAGCGCGTGCGCGGCGCCCCGGGACACGACGACCACGCACCGGCCCTTCTCCTGCAGGTCGTACACGTGTCCGGCGAGTTCTTCGCCGCCCGGCAGCGTACGGCCGATCGCGAGGCGCTGCGCCAGGCCCTCGTCGCCGCCCGCGAGGAAGACGGCGCCGGCCGCCTTGGCCGCGCCGACGACGGGCACGGCCAGGGCGTCGATCTCCCGCGCGAGCCCGGCGACGGCGACCCGGGTGCCGTTCCTGGACACCTCCACCGCCCGCAGCCCGCGCGACCGCCACAGGGCGGCGTCCGCGACCAGGCCTTCGAGATCGGGCAGCGGCCGGACCGACCAGCCCTTCAGGGTCCGGGCGCGGCCGGGGTCGGAGAAGTCGATGAGGGAGTAGAGCCGGGAGTACAGCTCGTCGGTGTCCTGCCCTTCGAGCAGCGGCTCGACGCGGTCGATCGTCCACGAGCCGGTGGTCAGGGCGGCGGCGTCCAGGACGACGGTGTCGACGCGGTCCATCGTGCGCAGGCAGTCGGCGTCGAAGACGACCGTGTCGTGCTTGCCGAGCGCGCGGCTGATCGCGCCGGCGAACGCCTCGCGGCTGAGGTCGGCGACCCTGGGGGTGGCCGAGATGAGAACGGCGGCGGCCCGCTCGCCGCGGGCGAACACCCGGGCCACCGCGTAGGCGGCGGCGCTGATGGGGGCGACCACGTCCGCGTAGCGTTCGACCGGGCCGTGCGGCAGGTGCGTCGGGCGCCGCCGGGCCTCCGCCCGGATGTGGCGCCAGGCCCCCGGGCGGGAGGCCAGCCGCTCCTCGAGCTCCTCCCAGGCGTACCGGCTCGCCCTGGTCTCGACGTAGCGGCTCACGTTCGCGAAGGCCTGCACGAACAGTGCCACGGGGCGGAGCGTGAGCGTCTGGGTGACGAGGTTGGCGGTGGTGAACAGGGCCTCGGTGGGACCGCGCCCCAGCCGGTGGTCGAGCTGCTCGCGGATGGCGGGCGTGGCGTTGACCAGTTGCACCATCGCGGGGACGGCCGCCGGGAGCTGCGGGGCCCGCAGCGCCCTGCCCAGGAAGATCAGCCCGATCCCGGCGACGCCGGCCGTCAGCCGTACGGTCGCCCGCAGGTGTTCCTCCACGAGGTGGACGGGACTCTCCCGGGCGTGCTCCTCCTGCCCGTCGAGCTCCGCGGTCACGGCCAGGAGCTCGTCCTGGTCGACCCGGCCCGGGTCGCAGGCGACGAAGACGGCGCCGACGCGGCCGTTGACCTCCGCACGCTCGACGCCGTGGACGGCCTCCAGCCGTTCCTCCAGCCGTCCCGCGGCGGCCTCGGAGCCGGGCCGGCCGATCCCGCGCAGGTCGATGCGCAACCCACCGGGGCACAGGCGCATCTCGCGGGGGCACGGAAGCAGATCTCGGAACGGCTCGGGCAGCACGCCGCGCAGCAGGGCCGCGGACGTGTTGAGCACCCGGTTCAGGATCACATCACCCCTCCTCGCGAGAGTCGGGGGGAACTCACGGATGAATCCCGCCTGAACCCGTATGAAGGCTCAGACGCTGGTCATAACGGTCGTACGACCGTCGTCGGTTACCTTTCCTCCATCCGGAGCAGGAGAAACGCGGGATATGGGAAACCCGGAGAACGGTAGACGCGCCGCCCGCGATGGGCGCGGGCGGGGGGCCCGGGTGGAACCGCGGGGTCAGCCGACGGTGAAGGCGGGCCAGTCGAGGAGGGCGAGCAGCCTCCGCAGCGCCGGCGTGGCGTTGTGCAGCCGGATCGGCCGGCCCAGGGGCATGTCGGACAGCAGTGCCAGGGCGCGCAGGCCGTAGAGGTCGATGAACTGGAGTTCGGCGACGTCCACGGTTCCCGTCCCCGGCCTCGTCCACTCCCTGAGGAGGGTGTCGGCCATCGCGTCGCCGTTGGTGAGATCGATCTGCCCGATCAGTCGTACGGAGCCGTCGTCGGAGGTGCGTACGACCAGTTGCTTGTCGAGATAGAGCAGGTTCTGCTTGCGCAGAGCGGATTCGAACGAACCATTGATGGTCATCATGTCGGAGCCGCCTTCCTGTAGAGGGGCAGCCAACTCCGAGCATCACCGTCGCCGCTCGCCGCTGTCAACCGAAGCGCGGTCCCCGCGCCCGCCCCGCCGATCACCGGCCCGCCGTCGCATGGCCCGCGGCCTGCGCCGAAGCCCTATGGGCCGCACGGCGGGACGGTGACGTATTTCACGTTTATCGCCCCGGACGACGTCTCAGGGTTTGTGGGCGACGGCACCGACGAACGTGTGGTAGGTGATGCCGTGTTCGACAAAGTCGCCGGGATCCGGCCGCCACTCGGCGAGCGGCACCAGGCCGGGCTCGAGGATCGGCAGGTCGCCGAAGTAGGCGAGGATCTCGTCGCGGGTGCGCCACCGGCCCGTGCCGAGGTTCTCGTTGAACAGCCTCTCGGCCGACGTGGCCTGCGCCGACACCTCGGGCATGGCCGGCCCCGGGTTGTGGAAATGGGACAGCGCCAGATAGCTGCCGGAGGGCAGGGCCGAGCGGAAACGGGCGGCGATGCCCTGGGGGTCCTCGTGGTCGTTGACGTGGTGCAGGATCGCGAACAGCAGCAGGGCCACCGGCTGGTCGAAGTCGATGAGCGCCCCGACCGAGGGGTGGTTCAGGATCGACTCCGGGTCACGGATGTCGGCCTCGACGACCGTGGTGCTCCCGTTCGTGGCGAGCAGCGCCCGGCCGTGCGCGAGCACGATCGGGTCGTTGTCGACGTAGACGACCCGCGCCTCCGGGGCGATTTCCTGGGCCACCTCGTGCACGTTGCCCTGGGTCGGCAGACCCGAGCCGATGTCGAGGAACTGCCGGATGCCCGCCTCGGCCGCGAGATAACGGACGACGCGCCGGAGGAAGGCGCGGTTCGCGCGGCCCGCCGCGGGAGCGTCCGGCGCGATCAGCAACGTCGCCTCGCCCACCTGCCGGTCGATGGCGAAGTTGTCCTTCCCGCCGAGGAAGAAGTCGTAGACACGGGCGATGCTCGGTTTGCTCGTGTCGATCCTGGTCGCCGCCTGCTCGTCGTCCGCCGGGGCACCGCTCACGTGCTGGTCGTCGTCGGCCATGATCCGTCCTGCTCCCTCGCTGTACGGGTCCAGATCGCGATCATGGTAAATCCCCCGGGGGCCGCGGGGAGGATGTTTGCGATAACTGGCACGAACAGCTCGCCCAACGGGCGAAGCCGGGCGCATCCGGCCAGTCGTGCCTGTCGGACCAGTCGGGGCATTCGGCCGGCCGGGCGCATCGGGTCGGCGGGGTCGGCGGGTGTGGGTCAGTCCGGGTCGGCGGGGTCGGCGGCTGTGGGCCGGCCCGATCGGTCCGGATCGGCCGAGTCGACCGGTGGGCGGCCGCCGAGAGGACGGCCGCCCACCGGTCGCCGAATCAGACGCTGACGCCGACCCCGCCGCGTGTCTGCGCGCCGTACCGCTCCAGCTCCTTGGCCAGGTCGAGCGGCCTGATCTGGCTGCGCCCCGCCAGGGTCTCCTCGGTGAGCAGGTCCGCGGGCACCAGCCAGGAGACCTCGAACTCCAGCCCGTCCGGGTCCTTCGCGTACAGGGCCTTGGTGGTGGAGTGGTCGGAGGCGCCGACCAGGGCGTTCATCTCGGTCAGCGTGGCCGCGATCCGCTGCAGCTCGGCGAGCGTGTCCACCTCCCACGCGAGGTGGTAGAGGCCGACCGTCGCGCGCCCGGCGGACGACGGCCCCGCCTGCGTCCCGATCTGGAACAGCCCGAGGTCGTGGTCGTTCGAGGATCCCTCGGCCTGCAGGAACGCGGCCCCGGGGAACGCCTGGACGACGCGGAACCCGAGGGCTTCCTGGTAGAAGGCCACGCTGCGGGAGACGTCCCGCACGTAAAGCACGGCATGGTTGAGTCGCTGGACCGGCATGACGCCCTCCCGAAAACTTGAACTCTCAAGTAATTGTACCTCGCCGGTTCTCCCGGAAACTGTCGGTGGCAGGTCGTACGGTGGCCAGCGGCAGAGCCGCCAGGGGGTGGCGGGCCGCCCACCGGGGTTCCGTACGGCGCCGGAGCGGGCGGTCAGTAGCGGCGCCGGCGTCGGGGCCGGCAGAGGGGGGCGTCATGATCGTCGACAGGGCGACGCGGGAGCGCGAGGACAACCTGGTCCTGTTCCGGGCGGTGCACGAGGTCGCCGTCCGCCATGCCGGTGCGCCATTCCACCAGGTGATCGCGGCGCTGACCTCCTGCCTGCCCGGCACGCCCCGGCTGGCCGCCGACGAGCTGCGGCGCATCGCCGAGGAGATCAGCCTCGGCCGCGATCCCTCGGGCCTGTGATCCCCGTGGGCCGCACGTGCCGGGTGGGTCCCGGGATCGCCGTCCGGGACAGTGGGGGGCCCGCGTGAACGTCGTGGAGTTCCGCCTCGACCCGCCTGCCGGAGACTGGGCTTTCGGGAACGTGGAGATCCTCGTCGACGGGGTCCCGCTCCGCGACCTGGCCAAGGTCGTCGAAGCGCCCTTCGCCGCATCCGAAGGGCACCCCGGCATCGCAGGCGCGTATGAGGGACTGTCGGAACGGTTGTGCTGGCCCAGCCGCCATTTCCTCGGCGAACCGGAACTGCGGTGGTTCGACGAGGGGGAGACCGTCCTGCTGGGCTGCGACTGCGGTGAGTGGGGCTGCTGGCCTCTGACCGCCCGGGTGGAGGTCACCGGTACGACCGTCGTCTGGAGCGGCTTCCGCAACGGTCACCGGGACGGCCAGTGGGATCTGAGCGCGCTCGGGCCCTTCGTCTTCGAGCGCGGGCAGTACGAGGCCGCGCTGCGGGCCACTCAGCGGGACGACGGCGCCCGCTAGCCCTGCAGGAGGGCGGCGGGGTCGGCCATGACCTGCTCGATCACCTGGCCGGCGGCGCCGAGGGCGGCGGCCTCGGCGCCGAGCCGTGAGACGACCACGGGCGGCACGGCGCCGCGCATCTGCCCGAGGTGGGCCTTCAGCGTGTCGGCGACCGTGTGACCGATCCAGGGGAAGAGCGGTGCGTAGATCCCGCCCAGGACGATCGCGTCGGGGTCCACCAGGTTGACCGCCGACGACAGGGCCACGCCGAGCGCCCACGCGGCCCGCTCACACGCGGCACGCGCGTTCTCGTCGCCCTCCCGGAGCCGGGAAAGCACCCACGACAGGCCCTGCTGCGCGGGAAGGAGCATCTCCGGCGAGGGCGACGCGGACGTCACCACCGCCTCCGCCCAGCTCGTGCGGCCGAGATGCGGCGGCGGCCCGTCGTCGTCCCCGGCCCCTGCGCCGGAGGCCGCGCCTGCTTCGGCGCCGTCCGCCACACGGTGGCTCGTCCCCGCTCCGCCGTCGGCCGTGGTCCCTGCTCCGCCGTGATCCGGCACGCCGGAGGTCGTCAGCGCCCTGTCGCGGGCTCCACCGGTCGCCTGGTCCGTGCCTTCGCGCGGCTCGTCTGCCGGCACCTCCACGGACGCCCCCGCCCGCCGCGTACCGGCGGCGGGACCGATCGGCGCGGCGCCGCGGACGGCGGTCAGGAGGGCGTCCTGCCCGGCGTACTGTTCGAGGCAGCCACGGCCGCCGCAGCGGCACGGCGGGCCGCCGGGGGAGACGACGATGTGCCCGAGCTCGCCGGCCAGGCCGTGCGCGCCCCGGAAGAGCCGGCCGCGGACCACGAGACCGGCGCCGATGCCGATCTCTCCCGACACGTGCAGGAAGTCGGGCAGGCCGGATCCGAACCACAGCTCGCCGAGCGCGGCCAGGTTTGCCTCGTTCTCCACACCTACGGGGAAGGGGAACCGCAGGAGCGACGCCAGCGGCACATCGCGCCAGCCGAGGTTCGGCGCGTTGTGGACGACCCCGCTGGTCATGTCCACAGGACCCGGTACGGCCAGCACGCCGCCGACCACCCGCAGGCCTTTCTCCACAGCTTCGTCCACAACCGTGGCGGCCAAATCCCCAAGTCGCGCGATCACATCCACAGGGGCCGCGGTCCGGTTGTCCACAGCCTGTGTACGGCGCAGCCGTACCGTCCGGGCGAGGTCGACCACGCACACCGCGAGGTAGTCGACGTTGACCTCGAGCCCGAGGGCGGCGATGCGCCGCCCGCTGATCCGGATCTCGACCCCGGGCCTGCCGCGCTCGCCGTCGCGCACGGTCCCGGTCTCCACCACGAGCCCGCCCTCGATGAGGTCGGCGACGAGCTTGGACACCGTCGTCTTGGTCAGGCCGGTGATCTCGGCAAGGGCGGCGCGTGTCACCGACCCCCGGGCGCCGACCGCGCCGAGGACGAGCGCCAGGTTCCGGGCGCGCATCGCGTCATGCCGCAGGGCCTGCGTCATCGCACCTCCTCGCCCGTGGTGCGCACCACCGGTAACGCGGGCGTCATCGCGCTCCTTCACGTGTGTCCCGTCTCACACCCCGCGGCCCGCGTCATCACATCCTCCACTGAGTGGCGTTGATAACACCGACACACCCTCTTGACCGTACGGCTTGTCACGTCCGATATTTAGTCCACAACATAGACTAATTCGGAGGCGATTCATGTACACCCCCACTCCCGAGGACCGATTCACGTTCGGGCTGTGGACCGTCGGCTGGCAGGCGCGCGACCAGTTCGGCGACGCGTCCCGGGCTCCGCTGGACCCGGTCGAGAGCGTCCACCGCCTGGCCGAGCTCGGCGCGTACGGTGTGACCTTCCACGACGACGACCTCCTCGCGGTGGAGCCGGACCGGGCCAAGGCGATCGAGAACCTCAAGAAGGCGCTGGCCGACACCGGCATGAAGGTGCCGATGGCCACCACCAACCTCTTCACCCACCCGATCTTCAAGGACGGCGGGTTCACCAGCAACGACCGCGAGGTCCGGCGCTACGCCCTGCGCAAGGTCATGCGCAACATCGACCTCGCCGCCGAGCTGGGCGCCAAGACGTACGTGTGCTGGGGCGGCCGTGAGGGCGCCGAGTCCGAGGCCGCCAAGGACGTGCGGGTCGCGCTCGACCGCTACAAGGAGGGCTTCGACCTCCTGTGCCAGTACGTGATCGACAAGGGCTACGACATCCGCTTCGCCGTCGAGCCCAAGCCGAACGAGCCGCGCGGCGACATCCTGCTCCCGACGATCGGGCACGCCCTGGCGTTCATCAACTCGCTCGAGCACCCCGAGATGGTGGGCCTCAACCCCGAGACCGGTCACGAGCAGATGGCCGGCATGAACTTCGTGCACGGCATCGCGCAGGCGCTGTGGCACGGCAAGCTGTTCCACATCGACCTCAACGGCCAGCACGGCCCGAGGTTCGACCAGGACCTCATCTTCGGCCACGGCGACGTCAAGAACGCGTTCTTCCTCGTCGACCTGCTGGAGAACGGCGGCTACGACGGCCCGCGCCACTTCGACTACAAGCCGCTGCGCACCGAGGACAAGCAGGACGTCTGGGACTCGGCCGCGGCCAACATGCGGACCTACCTCATCTTCAAGGAGAAGTCGAAGGCCTACCGCGCCGACCCCGAGGTGCAGGAGGCGCTGGAGGCCAGCAAGTGCAACGAGCTGGCCCAGCCGACCCTCGCCACGGGCGAGACCTACGAGGACATCCTGGCCGAGTCGATCGACGTGGACGCGGTGGCGGAGCGCGGCTACCACTTCACCCGGCTCAACCAGCTCGCGCTGGAGCACCTCCTCGGCGTGCGCGGCTGAACGGATCAGTGAGAGCGGAGGGACGACTGTGACGCTGGTCGCGGGGGTCGACTCGTCGACCCAGAGCTGCAAGGTCGTCATCCGGGACGCGGAGAGCGGGGCCCTCGTGCGCGAGGGCCGCGCCCCCCACCCCGACGGCACGGAGGTCCATCCCGACCACTGGTGGACCGCGCTGCAGAGCGCGATCGAGCAGGCGGGCGGCCTGGCGGACGTCGCCGCCGTCAGCGTGGGCGCGCAGCAGCACGGCATGGTCTGCCTCGACGAGGACGGCGAGGTGGTCCGGCCCGCGCTGCTGTGGAACGACACCCGCTCGGCCGGGGCGGCGACCGACCTGGTCGCCGAGCTGGGCGGCCCCAAGGCGTGGGCCGAGGCCGTCGGCAGCGTGCCGGTGGCCTCCTTCACGGTGACCAAGCTCCGCTGGCTCGCCGCGAACGAGCCGGACAACGCGCGCCGTACGCGGTCGGTGTGCCTGCCGCACGACTGGCTCACCTGGCGGCTGGCCGGCCGGCCCGGCACGATCACGACGGACCGGGGCGACGCCTCCGGCACCGGTTACTGGTCGCCCGCGACCGGGGAGTACCGGACGGACCTGCTCGAACTCGCCATGGGCAGGGTGCCGGAACTGCCCCGCGTGCTCGGTCCCGCCGAACAGGCGGGAACGGCCGAGCAGGGCGGCGCGCTGCTCGCGCCCGGCACGGGCGACAACATGGCGGCGGCGCTCGGCGTCGGCATGCGGCCCGGTGACGTGGTCGTGTCCATCGGCACCTCCGGGACGGCGTTCGCCGTCGCCGAGGGGCCGTCCGCCGACCCCTCCGGGGCGGTCGCCGGGTTCGCCGACGCCACCGGGCGCTATCTCCCGCTGGTCTGCACGCTGAACGCGGCGCGGGTGCTGGACGCGGCGGCCCGGATGCTCCGGGTCACTCCCCAGGAGCTGAGCGACCTGGCTCTGCGGGCCCCCGCGGGTGCGGACGGGCTGGTGCTCGTGCCGTACCTGGAAGGGGAGCGCACCCCGAACCGGCCCGACGCCACCGGTTCACTGCACGGCCTGCGGCTGGGCAACTCCACCCCGGAGCACCTGGCAAGGGCCGCGGTGGAGGGCATGCTCTGCGGGCTCGCCGACGCGCTGGACGCTCTCGGCCTCGAGCCGCAGCGCGTGCTGCTCATCGGCGGCGGCGCCCGCTCGGAGGCCGTACGCCGCATCGCGCCGACCGTCTTCGGGCGTCCGGTGCTCGTGCCCACCCCCGGCGAGTACGTCGCGGACGGCGCGGCCAAGCAGGCCGCCTGGCTGCTGTCCGGGGATCCGGAACCGCCGGTGTGGGACACCGGCGCGACCGAGCGGTACGAGGCCGACCCCACCTCCGGCCTGCGTGAGCGGTACCACGAGGCCGCGCAGGAGTGACGTCCCGGGTGGGGCCCCCGGAGACCCTGGGGACCCCGGGGACCCCACCCTGAGACGACCCTGACCCCTTCTCGGGGGGATCTACGCGTTGTCCCGGATGTTAGGAACGGGCCGTACGCGGGATTCTCAACGTATGGTCAAGAGGCTTTACCCCCTGCTCGCCGGCGGCGGCATCCTGCTCGCGGTCGTCACCGTGGTGACGGCGCAGGTGGGCGGGGACGCCTCCTTGAACCCCGTCTCCATGACGATCAGCCAGTACGCCGCCCGCGACGAGGGCGGCGCCATCGAGACGGCCATGGCCGTCCTCGGGCTGGCCTCGCTCGCGCTGCTGGCCGGGATGCGCGCGCTCGACGCGCCGGTGGACGGCTGGCCCGCCCGCCTGATCGGCCTGTGGAGCGTCTCGCTCATCGGTGCCGCCGTGATGCCGTCGGGCACGGCCTGGCAGGGGGACGTGCACGGCGTACTGTCCGCGGTGGCCTTCGTGAGCGTGCCCGCCGCCGCGATCCAGCTGGTGGGCCGCCTGGGACAGGACGAGCGCTGGAAGGCCGCCGCCCGGCCGCTGGAGTGGCTGGCGCTCGCCTCCGGCCTCGGCCTGGCGGTCATCACGTACGTCGCGCTGCCCGGCCACGGCGTCATGATCGGCCTGGTGGAGCGCCTGCTCCTGACCGCCGAGGTGGCCGTCCTCGGAGTGCTCGCCGTACGGCTCGCGCAGCTCGCCTGGGGACCGTGGCTGAGAGTGCGTGCCGCCGGCCGGCGCGCCGGTTTCCTCGTGCACCGCTGACGGTGGGGGGACATCGGGCCGCGCGGGCGCGGGGGCGCCGCGCGGCCCGGTGCTGTCCTGTGGAAGCAGATCCGGTCTGTGGAAGCGGGGTGCGGTCTGTGGAAGCCGGGCGAGGCTTTTGTGGAGAGCGGAGCGGGTCAGGGCGCGCCGAGCAGATCGCGCAGCCGCTCGGCGTACGGCCGCCAGTCGAGGCCTTTGCCCGCCGCCCAGGCGTCGTCGTGGCAGGTCGCGAGATGACGCTCGCCCGCGTCGCCGATCACGCCGACCACCTCGCCGCGCTCGCCCCGATCGCGCATCCGGATGATCAGTTCGAGGGCCGCCCACAGGTTCGTCCCCGTGGCGGGGCCGACCGCGAGCCCGGTCACCCGCCGGACGTGGCGGGCGGCGGCCACGCTCGCCGCGTCGGGCACGGGGACGACCAGGTCGACGAGCGCGGAGTCGAAGGCGGGCTCCATCCGCGGCCGGCCGACGCCCTCGATGCGGCTGGGCATGCCCGTGGCGTAGTCCGGGGCGCCGGTGGCCCAGCCGGGGAAGTAGGCGGAGTTCTCCGGATCGGCCACGGCCAGCCTCCCCGGCAGATCGTGATCCCGCAGATGCCGGCCGATCGCGGCGGACGTGGCGCCGGTGCCCGCCCCGACCACGATCCAGCGGGGGCAGCCGTCGACCTGCCCGAACAACTCGTCGGCCAGGCTCGCGCCACGCCAGTCGACCGCGGCGGCCGAGCGGTAGTGATCGAGGTAGTGCCCGCCGATCTCGTCGGCGAGGCGGGCGGCCTCCTCGTAGACGGCGAGCGGAGGATCGACGTGCCGGCAGGCGCCGCCCAGCCGCTCGACACCGGCCCCGGACGACTTCTTCGGCATCACCGCGATGTACGGCAGGCCGAGCAGCCGGGCGAACCACGCCTCGGCGACCGCCATGGGACCGCCGGTGGCGTCGACCACGGTCGTCCCCTCGGTGATCCGTCCGGAGGCGATCGCCCGGGCGAACAGGGCGCGGGCCAGGCGGTGCTTGAGACCCCCGGTGGGCTGCGCCGACTCGTCTTTCAGCCGCAGCCGCACCCCCCACTCCGCAGGCAGGGGGAACTCGCGGAGCGGAGTCGTGCCGGCCTCCGCCCGCTCCCGGTCGAGGAGCGCGACGGCCTCGGCCGCCCATTCAGAGATCACGGTCGCACCCTAGACGACCGCCGGGGTGGCCGATCCGCGATGCCGGAGATGCGTCCCGCATGCCGGTGAGGCAGACTTGCGGCGCGGCCGCCGGTGCCGACGCGATCGCGATCACGAGTCGGACGGGACAGGACACGACATGACCGAAGCGGTGAAGGGCCCCGCCAGTTACTTCCCCTCGATTGAGAAGAAGCACGGCAGGCCGATCCCCGAGTGGAAGGACCTCATCCGCAGCTCCCCGCTGACCAAGCACATGGAGCTCGTCTCCTGGCTGAAGGAGGAGCACGGGCTCGGGCACGGGCATGCGAACGCCCTCGTCGCGCACACCCTCGCCGAGGACAGCGCCGAGTAGGAGCCGGGGGCAGGGCCGGGGCCGGCACGCGGTCCCGGCCCCGCCGGGCAGATCAGCGCTGGGCGGCCGTCAGCATCTTGAGCGCGTGCTCCACGAGCGTGACGAGCACGACCTTGGCCGAGGCGCGGCGCCGTACGTCGCAGAGCAGGACGGGGACGTCGGGGTCGAGATCGAGGGCGATCCGCACGTCCTCGGGCTCGTGCCGATCGGCGCCGTCGAAGCAGTTCACGGCGACGATGAACGGCGTGCCGCGCTGCTCGAAGTAGTCGATCGACGGAAAGCAGTCGGTCAGCCTGCGGGTGTCGGCCAGCACGACGGCCCCGAGCGCGCCGTAGGACAACTCGTCCCACATGAACCAGAAGCGCTCCTGTCCGGGGGTGCCGAACAGGTAGACCACGAGCCCTTCCCTGATGGTGATGCGGCCGAAGTCCATGGCCACGGTCGTGGTCGTCTTTCCTTCCACGCCGTCGGTGTCGTCGACGCCGACGCCGCGATCGGACAGCACCTCCTCGGTGCGCAGGGGGCGAATCTCGCTGATCGCGCCGACCAGCGTGGTCTTGCCGACGCCGAAGCCGCCGGCCACCAATATCTTGAGGGCGACCGGCTCCTCAGAGGGCGCGAAGGCCATTGATCACTTCCTTGAGAATGCGCTCGCTTGGCAGCGGCGCCACCTTGCCCGGAGCCCGTACGTCGACGAGCCCGAGGTCGTGCAGATCCCCGATCAGAACCCGGACCACGCCCAGCGGCAGGTCGATGTCGGACGCGATGTCCGCCACCGACGCGCCACGGCGCGCGAGCTCGAGGATCCGCCGCTGCTCGGGGCCCATGCCGGGGACGTCCCTCGGTGAGCCCGAGGTGGTCACCATGGTGATCAGGTCGAGCTTGGCCCCGGAGTGCCGTGCCCGGCCCCCCGTCAGCGCGTAGGGCCGGACCAACGGTCCGGCCTCCTCGTCCATCCACTGGGGTCCCGTCATGTGGCCGCCAATCTCATGGGGCGATTCGCCGCGGGTTGGTGGAAATGTGCTGCCCCACCCGCTTGACCAGCATCGCCATCTCGTACGCGATGTGCCCCACGTCGGCGTCGGAGGCGGCCAGGACGGCGAGGCAGGTGCCCTGTCCCGCGGCCGTGACGAACAGGAACGCGGCCTCCATCTCGACGATGGTCTGCCTGACCTCGCCCCCGCCGAAGTGCCGTCCGGCACCCCGCGCCAGGCTCTGGAAGCCGGCCGCGACCGCGGACAGGTGTTCCGCGTCCTCCCGGCTCAGCCCCTGGGAGGCTCCCACGACGAGGCCGTCGGTGGAGAGGATCACCGCCTGGCGGACGGCGGCGACCCTGCTGATGAGATCGTCGAGCAGCCAGTTCAGTTCGCCGGTCGACGACGCTTTGCCGGTCATTCCTCACCCTTTTCGCCGTGCGTGTTGTGTTCGTGGTGGCCGGGTGTGGCCACACCCGGCCGATCGGAGTCCTCCCGGCCCCGCAGTGCACCGCGCTGGAAGGCGCTGAACATCGCTCTCGCCTCCTCGGGCGACCGCTCCTCCACGGTCGGGGCGGACAGCGGCGGCCTCTGCGGGGGCTGTTCCTGCGGGGATTGAGCCTGCTGGTACTCGGGGCGAAGCTGCGGGGCGATGTTGGCCTGGCGGACCCTGCGCGGCAGCCCGGCATGGGTGCCGTTGGAGACGGATGTTCCGGACCGCTTCGTGCTCGTCCGCTGCGCCAGGCCGTTCGCCGCCACCCCGGCGGTCGCCGGCTCGGGGGCGGGCGAAACCGCGGGCGAGACGGAGGGCGAAACCGCGGGCGAGACGGAGGGCGAAACGCTGGGCGCGGCCGCCGCGCGCGGGCTTTCGAAGCCGGAACCGGCGCCGAAGGGCCGGGGGGAGAGATCGTCGCGCGCCGCGGAGGGCACGGCCTCGGTCCGCAGGGCGGCCGGCGTGAAGAACGGGGACGGCTCGGACGCGCTCGGACGCTCCTCCGGATCCTCCGTCCCCTCGCGAAGGTTCACCGTCTCCCCGCGAAGGTTCACCGTCTCCCCGCGGAGACCCGCCGTCTCGCCGCGGAGACCCGCCGGGACGTCCCCGGCGACCTCTCCGGCGATCGTGCGGATCTCCCGGAGGTCGTGGGACGGGCGGCCCGGTCCCGGGTCGGCGTCGAACGCCTCGCCGGGCCGGACGTCGGTGTCGCCGCCGCCGGAGGCCAGCGCGAACTTGGCGTGGGCGCCGCGGCCGGCCGGGTCCGCCAGCGCCGCGGGCGAACTCTCGTCGACCATCAGGGCCCGGGGGATGAGCACGATGGCGGTCGTCCCGCCGTACGGCGATCCCCGAAGGACCACGCCGATCTCGTGGCGGGCGGCGAGCTGGCCGACGACGAAGAGCCCGAGCCGGTCGCTGTCCGCCAGGTCGAACTCCGGCGGGTCGGCCAGCCGTGCGTTGATCTCGTCGTACTCCTGGGGCATCAGGCCGAGACCACGGTCCTCGATCTCCACCGCGAGCCCGTTGGCGACGACCTCCCCGCGCACCTCCACCTTCGTCTGCGGGGGCGAGAAGATCAGGGCGTTCTCCACCAGTTCGGCGACGAGGTGCACCACGTCGGCCACGGTCGCGCCGGCGATGGCGGCGTCCGGCATCGGGGCCATCGAGACGCGGGTGTAGTCCTCGACCTCGGAGATCGCCGCGCGGATCACGTCGATGAGCGGCACCGGCTTGCGCCAGGACCGCCCGGGGGCGGAGCCGGACAGGATGATCAGGCTCTCCGCGTGGCGGCGCATGCGGGTGGTCAGGTGGTCGAGCCGGAACAGGTCCTCCAGGCTCTCGGGGTCCTCGGCGCGGCGCTGCATCGTGTCGAGCAGTGTGAGCTGGCGGTGCAGCAGGGTCTGCTTGCGGCGGGCCAGGTTGAGGAAGACCTGGCTGACGCCCCGGCGGAGGGCGGCCTGGCCGACGGCGGCCTCCACGGCCGTGCGCTGGACGGAGCTGAACGCGTGCGCGACGTCCTCGACCTCGTTGGCCCCCGTCGCCTTGATCGGGGGCGCCTCGGCCTCGACGTCGACGTCCTCGCCCCGCCGCAGCTTCTCGACGACCTGCGGCAGCCGTACGTCGGCGAGTTCGAGCGCGGCGTCGCGCAGGCCGGCGAGGTCACGGGCGAGGCGGCGGCCGAACCGGACGGAGAAGATGATCGTGGCGACGATGACCACGAGCCCGAGGCCGCCGGCGATCAGGATGCGGAGCATGATCGCGGTGGCGACCGAGGTGGCGGAGCCGCTGAGCGCGTCCGAGGCCTTGACCCGGGCCGAGTCGAGCCTGACGATCAGCTGGTCGACGGTCGCCGACCACCTCTCGGCCTCAGCGGGCAGCGGGCCGCCGGAACGCACCTGGTCGACGATCTGGTTCTCCAGGGCGGTGAACCGGTCGAACAGCGGCGAGGTGAGCACCTGCTCGTACGGCGCCCGCATCTCCCCGCTGAGGACCGGCCGGTTCTTGCTGTAGAGGAACCGCCGGGTGGCGACCCACTCGCTGAAGGCGTTCTGCTCCTGGGCCGTCATCGTGCCGCTGGCGAGGGCGCCGCGGACGAGGGCGTCCTCACGAGTGATCATCTCGTGCGCGTTGCCCATCCCCTGCATCGCGCTGGCCACCTGGAAGGTGGCCAGGTCGGGCACGGAGACGAGCCGTTCGTACAGCGCGAACAGGTCGTCCATGATCGCGTTGTACGACGTGATCGCGGTCAGCCTGTCGGCCCTGCCGAGCGTGACGGACTCCCTGACGGACGGCAGGCGGTCGAGGGAGGACAGCAGGGCGTCCAGGGACGCCACGAGCTCGTCGCTCATGGCGGCGCGGGTCGCCCCGTCGTCGGCGGACTTCCTGAACCTGTCCGCGGCGGCGGTGGTCTTGGCCTGCTGGGCGGTGAGCGCGGTGGAGCCGGTCTGGCCGCTGCTCAGCACGCCGGCGGTCAGCGCCCGCTCGGTCTGGATCTGGGTGCCGAGGTCGGTGGAGGTCACCCCGATGGTGTCGTACAGCGTCTTCGAGTTGAGGAGGACGAGGCCATCGCCAACCGTGAGCTTTAGGGCAAACCCCCACATAGCACTCAACATGAGCAATGGCAGGAGCAGCAATAAGAAGATCTTGAACCGAATCGACCGGTTTCTCGAACCCATGGCCACTCCTGCAGTGCTGGAGGCTCGCGCCGCATTTATGGGGGAATGCACCTCCGGAAGATCGCACAGAAGGCTAGCACCGATACAGTGCTGGCGCAGTGGGAGGATTCGATGATTACTGTGATCACTGGGGCGGGTGCCGGAATCGGTGCAGCTTCTGCCCTTGATCTCGCCCGGCGAGGTCATCAAATCGTGCTCGTCGGACGCACTCCGGACAGGCTCCGCGCCGTCGCCGACCGCGCGGAGCGGGCCGGTGGCAGCCGTCCGGACACGCTCGTCGCGGACTTCTCCTCCCTCGACCAGGTGCGCCGGCTGGCGGCCGAGTTGCTGGAGCGGTACGAGCGCATCGACGTGCTGATCAACAACGCCGGCGTCATGACACCCGAGCGCCGCACCACCGTGGACGGCAACGAGTGGATGATGCAGGTCAACCACCTGGCGCCGTTCCTGCTGACGAACCTGCTCCTCGACCGGCTCGCGGAGTCGTCCGCCCGCGTCGTCACCACGTCGTCCCGGGCCGCGAAGACGGGCCGCCTCGACCCCGCCGACCTGTCCAGGGAGTGGCGGCGCTGGAACGGCTGGCTGCAGTACGGCGACTCCAAGCAGGCCAACGCGCTGTTCACGGTGTCGCTCGCCGAGCGCGGCCTGGCCGCGACGTGCCTGCACCCGGGCGTCTTGAAGACCGGCTTCGCGGAGGGCACGTTCTTCATGAAGGTGGTGTGGCATCTGCCCGGTATGGGCGAGCCGGTCGAGGCCGGGGCGGCGCGGATCGTCCACCTCGCCACGCACTCTGACGGCGTCGACCACCCGGGCCGGTACTTCGTGAAGAACGCTCCCGCACGGGCGCCGCAGAACATGTCCGACCCCGCACTCGCCGCCGCCCTGTGGGACGCGAGCCGCGCCGCCACCGGCCTGTCCGGCTGAAGGGGCGGCCACGCCGCCGGCGTGGTGCCGGCGGTTAGGGGACGACGGGTTATCCGGCCGCTCACCCTGCCGGCTCCGCCCGCCCGATCCCCGGGTGCCACAGCGGAGGAGACGCACGGGTGGCCGGGCCGGGGAGAGTTCGGGCAGTGTTCGCCCGCGGTTGTGCCGGTGCTCACGGACGGGTGACTAGGGTCCGGCCGCATGACCGTGATCGCGCCCGCCCGCCCCTCCGGCGCTGCCGTCGCCCGCGACCCGCTGCTGGACAACGCCAAGTTCCTCGCCATCGTGCTCGTCGTCTCCGGGCATCTCGTCGAGGAGCTGAGGGACGTCCCGGCGGCGCACGCGCTCTACTTCTTCGTCTACCTCTTCCACATGCCACTCTTCATCGTCGTCAGTGGCTATTTGTCCCGAAATTTCACGTTCTCTCCGGGTAAGGCGCGCAAGCTCATCAGCGGCCTCGCGGTGCCGTACGTCATCTTCGAGGTGGCCTACTCGCTGCCCCGCTTCTTCCTGTACGGCAAGCTCGAAATCAGCCTGCTCGACCCGTACTACCTGACCTGGTTCCTGATGTCGCTGTTCCTGTGGCGGCTGTCCACGCCGGTCTGGCAGCAGTTGCGGCACCCTCTGGTGGTCGCGGTCGGGCTGTGCCTGCTGTCGGGGACCAGCGCCCTGCCCGACGAGCTGTCGATGAACCGGACGTTCGGCCTGCTGCCGTTCTACGTGCTCGGCCTCATGCTCACGCCGGAGCACCTCGGCCGCCTTCGCGGGCGGCGGGCGAGGATCGCGGGCGGGGCCGTGCTCGCGACGGTGCTCGCCGGGGCGTTCGCCGTCCACACGCTCGTGCCGACGGAGTGGATCCGCTGGCGTCACTCCAACCACCAGATCGGCGTGGACGACCTGACCGGCACGCTGATCAGGCTCGGCATGCTGGCGGTCGGCGCCCTGCTGGTGACGGCGTTCCTCGCGGTCACCCCGAGCCGCCGCACCTGGTTCACCGGCCTCGGCGCCGCCACGATGTACGCCTATCTGCTGCACGGGTTCGCGGTGAAGGTCGCCGAGCGCTTCCACGACGCCCTCCTCAACCCGCTCGGCGTGGCCGCCATGGCGGCCCTCGGAGCCGTCCTCGCGGCCCTGCTCTGCACGTCCCCGGTGCGCAGGGCGTTCCGATGGGCGGTGGAGCCCGACGTCTCCTGGGCCTTCACGAGACTGCGCCGGCCAGTGAAGAGGGAACCCGCCGCGACGTAGTGGAACTTTGCGCGACGACCCTCCGTTGGCCGAAGTGATGGTGCAGAGTTGGGCGAATCGCACATCCGGCGGGACGGGCCATCGAAAACGGCCCTGTCACGGCACGGTGATACGGGGTAACGTGCGCATTCGCGGTGCAGCCAGGAGCGGTGGAAACGACGGGGTGACGCGGGTGGTCGGCAGACAGGGCAGGGTCACGGGGAAGATCGGGCCCGGCCTCGTCGGCGAGGTGATGGTGCCCATCCGCGGGGGTGTCGAGGCGTTCTACGCCTATCCAAGCCTTCCCGACGAGGAGATCCCGGTGGGGTCGATCGTCGTCGTCGTGGAGTATTCGCCCCCGCGCACCGTCTACGTCGCTCGTGCGGTCGTCTGACTCGCTCCCTCGCTCTTATCTCCCCCCACTACACGGAGGCTCCCATGTCCCCGGAGATCCTGGTCGTGGGCGGTGTGGCCGTTGTCGCCCTCATCGTCCTCATCCTCCTGTTCAAAGCCATCTGGCGGGTGGCCGAGCCCAACGAGGCGCTCATCATCTCGGGCCTCGGCGCCCACACGAAGAACGAGCTGGCCGACAGTCTCGGCTTCAAGATCGTGACCGGCAAGGGCACCGCGGTGCTGCCCGGCTTCCAGACCGCCCGGCGCCTGCGGCTCGACAGCCGGGCCACCAACCTGCAGGTCAACTGCGTGACGCAGCAGGGCATCCCGGTCCAGGTACGCGGCGTCATCATCTACAAGGTGGGTGACGACTTCACCAGCATCGCGAACGCGGCGCGGCGCTTCCTCGACCAGCAGGACTCGATGAACGGCGCCATCCACGAGCTGTTCACCGGTCACCTGCGCTCGATCATCGGCAACCTGACCGTCGAGGACCTCATCCTCAACCGCGAGCGGCTCACCAGCGAGACCCGCAGCTCCGCGGCCGACGAGATGAGCAAGCTCGGCCTGGTGGTCGACTCGCTGCAGATCCAGGAGATCGAGGACGAGACCGGCTACATCACGAACCTCGGCAAGCCGCACGCCGCGAAGATCGCCGCCGCCGCGCGCATCGCCGAGGCGCAGCGCGACCAGGAGGCCACCGAGGCCGAGCAGGTCGCGGCCGCCAAGAAGGCCTCCGCCATCCGCGAGTCGCAGATCCAGCAGGCCGGCTACCAGGCGGAGGTGGACCAGGCGGCGGCCAAGGCCCGGCAGGCCGGCCCGCTGTCGGAGGCCACCGCGCGCCAGGAGGTCGTCGTCCAGGAGACCAGGGCCGCGGAGCTGGAGGCCCAGCTCGCCGAGCAGCGGCTCCAGTCGCAGGTTCGCAAGCCCGCCGACGCCAAGGCGTACGAGACCGTCACGCTGTCCCAGGCGGAGCGCGACGCGCGCATCGCCCAGGCCGAGGCGGAGGCCAGGGAGACCGAGCTGCGCGCCGCGGCCCAGGCGTCCCAGGTGAAGCAGGCGGCGGCCGCCGACGCCGAGTCGGTACGGGTGCGCGGTGAGGCCGCCGCGGCGGCGACCAAGGCGACCGGTCTGGGCGAGGCGGAGGCCGCCAAGGCGCGGGGTCTCGCGGAGGCCGAGGCGGCCAAGGCGAAGGGCCTCGCGGAGGCGGAGGCCGCCAAGGCCAAGGGTCTGGCCGAGGCCGACGCGATCAGGGCCCGGTCCGAGGCGCTGCGCGAGAACCAGGAGGCCGTCATCGCCCAGCAGCTCGCCGAGAACTGGCCGCAGATCGTGGAGGCCGGCTCGAAGGCGTTCGGCAACGTCGACCACATGGTGGTCCTCAACGGCGCCCAGGGCATCGAGGAGATGCTGGCCAAGGCGCTCACGCTCGGCGGCACCGGCCTCGGCCTGGCCCGCTCCCTGCTGGCCGGCGGCGCCCCGGCCGAGAAGGACGGCGCGAGCGTGAACGGCGCCGAGCCCCCGGCCACGAGGAACGCCATCGACACCACGTCCTGATCCCACGGCCCGCGTTCGTCCCCGTCCACCGGACGGGGACGAACGTTCTGCGTGGTGCGCAGCCATCCGTCGTCGCGGGCGCCGGCGGGCCTGACCCGGCCGTTCAGCCGCGGGTCAGGTCCTGGAGGCCCACCACGCGCAGCAACGCCAGCCGCTCGTGGGACCGGCTGCCCGGGCGGGCGGTGTAGACGACCAGCCGCTGGTCGTGCTCCGGGCTGAGCAGCACCTCGCAGTCCAGCTCCAGCAGGCCGACGACCGGATGCAGGAAGCGCTTGACGTCGGAGCGGCGTACGGCGACGTCGTGGGTGTCCCACAGTGCCGAGAACTCCTCGCTGTGGGCGCGGAGCCGGCGTACGAGCCCTGCCAGCCGCGCGTCGTCCGGACGGCGGGCGAGTGTGGCGCGCAGATCCGCCACCGCCGCGCGGGCGGCGCGGTCACGGTCCTCGGCCGGGAAGAGTTCCCGCGCGGACGGGTCGGTGAAGTAGCGCCAGGCGACGTTGTGCTCCGCCTCCGGCCGGGCGGACACGTCGCCGTGAAGTGCTCTGGCCATCGCGTTCTGCGCGAGCACGTCGCCGCGGTCGCTCACCACCCGGGCGGGAACGTCGGTCAGCCGGTCGAGGACGAGCAGCAGGCCGGGGCGGACATGCTCCGTGGCCGGCCGCCGGTCCCGCGGCGGCTCCTCTCCGGCCAGATGGAAGAGGTGGTCCCGTTCGTCGCCGGTCAGCCGCAGCGCGCGGGCGACGGCGGCGAGCATCTGGCGGGACGGGCGTGAGCCCCTGGCCTGCTCCAGTCGCGTGTAGTGGTCGGTGGACATGCCCGCGAGCTGCGCGACCTCCTCGCGGCGCAGTCCCGGGGTGCGCCGCCGCGCGCCCTGCGACAGCCCCACGTCGGCAGGCGTGAGCCGGGCACGGCGGTGACGCAGGAAGTCGGCCAGTTCGGTTCTGTCCACATCCCCCACCATGCCCGGGATGCCGGGAGGCAGCCAGGGACCGCCCGTCCCCGGATAAGGGCGTCTCTCCCGCCGGCGCCCGCACCGCCGGACGCTGGGAACCGGAACGACCCGGATCTCCCGACGAAGGAAAGCTGGTTCGCATGGAGTACCGCACGCTCGGCCGCACCGGTATCAAGGTCAGCCCCTATGGACTCGGCGCACTGATGTTCGCCACGTCCATCGGCAACCCCGATCCCGGCGACTCGGCCCGCATCATCCACAAGGCACTGGACGCGGGGATCAACCTCATCGACACCGCCGACGCCTACGGCGACTCCGAAGAGGTCGTGGGCAGGGCGATCGAGGGGCGGCGGGACGACGTCGTCCTCGCGACCAAGGTGAGCCGCCCGATGGGCGACGATCCCAATCAGCAGGGCGCCTCGCGGCGCTGGATCATGACCGCGGTGGAGAACTCGCTGCGCCGCCTGCGGACCGACCACATCGACCTCTACCAGATCCACCGGCCGGACCCCGCCACGGACGTCGAGGAGACCCTCTCCGCGCTCTCGGACCTGATCCACAGCGGGAAGGTCCGGGCGATCGGGACGTCCGCCATGCCGGCGTCCGACATCGTCGAGGCCCAGTGGGTCGCCGAGCGGCGCGGCCTGGAGCGGTTCCGCACCGAGCAGCCGCCGTATTCGCTGCTCAACCGCGGCATCGAACGCGAGGTGCTGCCGGCCGCGCAGCGCTACGGAATGGGCACGCTCGTGTGGGGCCCGCTCGGGCAGGGACTGCTCACCGGACAGGTCCGCAAGGGGCAGCGGAACGAGCTCCGCCGCGCCGGCTTCCTCAAGCACGTCAACGACGAGCACCGCATCGAGGCCGTCGAGCGGTTCATCTCGCTCGCCCGGGAGGCGGGACTGCCGCTGACCCACCTCGCCATGGCGTTCGCCATCGCCCATCCCGGCGTGACCAGCGCGATCATGGGGCCGCGCACGATGAGCCACCTCGACGACCTGCTCGCCGGCGTCGACGTCGCACTCACCGACGACATCCTCGACCGGATCGACGAGATCGTCCCGCCCGGCACCGACGTCGGCACACTCGACCAGGCCTACGTGCCGCCGGCACTCCGGCACGCGAGCCTGCGCCGTCGTCCGGTCCCGCCGCAGCCGCGACCGGTGCGGTAACGCCTGGTCAGTCGAACGACAACTCGGTCGTACGGCGGGGCATGAGCAGCAGCGCGGCGACGCTGAGCACGGCCACGACGACGAGCGCGAGGAAGATGTGGTGGACGGCGTCGTACAGCGCGCCCCGGACGAAGGACGCGGCGGCCGAATGGGCCTGCGCGCCCTGCGCCTTCAGCACCAGGCTCGTGGCGTCGAGGCTGTCGGGCAGTTGTCCCGCGACACCGGCCGGCGGGTGGGCGAAGCGGTCCGACAGCGTCGCGTTGGAGACGGCGCCGAGCGCCGCGGCGCCGACCGTGCTGCCGATGGAGCGGAAGAACATGTTGGTCGCGGTCACCACGCCGCGGCGCTCCCAGCCGACGACCGACTGCACGGCGACCATGGTGGGACTGGCGGACAGGCCGAGGCCGACGCCGACGACGAAACAGGCGGCCGCGACCTGCCAGATCATCGCGTTCTGCCCGAGCAGCGCGCACAGCACGGTGCCGGCCACCACGACGACGATGCCGATCAGGGCGGTGTCGCGGAACCCGATGCGCATGTAGAAACGGCCGGACAACGTCGCCGCGAGGGGCCAGCCGACGGTGAGCGCGGCCAGCGCGAAGCCCGCCACCAGCGCGCCGGTGCCCAGCACGCCCTGCGCGTACGTCGGGACGTACGAGGTGAGACCGATGGTGAGGGCGCCGACGCCGAGGGAGGTCAGGTTGCCGCCGGTCAGCGTGCGGCGGCGGAAGACCCACAGCGGCAGCACCGGCTCGGCCGCGCGGCGCTCCACGAGCACGAAGGCGACGATCATGAGCAGGCCCGCCGCGAAGATCAGCAGGCTGGGCGCGGAGTTCCAGCCCCAGGCGACGCCGCCCTCCAGCAGGCCGAGGATGAGCAGCGAGGAGCCGCCGGTGAGCAGCGCGGCGCCCGTGTAGTCGATCCGGTGGGAGCCCCGCTTCACCTGCTCCTTGAACCGGCGGGCGAGCATCCAGGCGGCCACCGCGCCGAGCGGCAGGTTGATGAAGAAGATCCAGCGCCAGGAGACGTACTCGGAGAAGACGCCGCCGAGCGTCGGGCCGACGACGGCCGACATGCCCCACACGCTGGCGAGGTAGCCCTGCACGCGGGCCCGTTCCTCGACCGTGTAGAGGTCACCGGCCATCGTCATGCTGATCGGCTGCACCGCCCCGGCCCCGATGCCCTGGATCGCCCGGAAGGCGATCAGCGCGGGCATGCTCCAGGCGATCCCGCACAGCACCGACCCGAGCAGGAACGCCCCGATGCCGAAGAACATCACCGGCTTGCGCCCGAACACGTCGGCGAGCTTGCCGTAGATGGGAACGGTCACGGCCTGGGTGAGCAGGTAGATCGAGAAAAGCCAGGGGAACTGGGAGAACCCGCCGAGGTCGGTGACGACCGAGGGCACCGCGGTCGCGATGATCGTGCTGTCCAACGCCACCAGAGCGGTGCAGAGCATGATGGCGCCGAGCACGGGACCGCGTTCTGACCGCAGGCCGATGCCCTTCGATGTCGTCGTCGTGGTCACGTGGAAGGCTCCCCTGAACGTTCGTGCACGTACGCGGGACCTCCCCACGTGGGCGGGAAGGTCCCGGAACAGGGCAACTATCGCAAACCGCCCGGCATTCCTTGTCGAGTGCCGGCCGCGTTCCACGGCGTCAGCCGCGGCGCTGGGTCTCCTCCAGATAGCGCAGGACGGCCGTGACCCTCCGGTCCGCCCGGTCGGTGGGCGCGAGGTCGAGCTTGGCGAAGATGCTGCGGATGTGCTTGTGCACGGCGCCTTCGCTGATGAACAGCCGCTCGGAGATGGCGGTGTTGCCCAATCCCTCGGCCATCAGGGCGAGCACGTCGCGTTCCCGCGCGGTCAGCCGCTCCAGCCCGCTGTCGGAGCGGGTGCGCGTGAGCAGTTGTGCGACGACCTCGGGGTCGATGGCCGTGCCTCCGGCGGCCACTCGATGCAGTGCGTCGAGGAACTCGTCGACGCGGCCGACTCTCTCCTTGAGCAGATATCCGAGCCGGTCGGTTCCGGCGGCGAGCAGTTCGGTGGCGAACGCCTGCTCGACGTAGGCGGACAGCACGAGCACCGCCAGCCCGGGCTGACGGCGCCTGGCCTCCACGGCCGCGGCGATGCCCTCGGTGGTGTGGGTCGGCGGCATCCGGACGTCGACGATGGCCACGTCGGGCCGGTGGGCGTCGACGGCCGCCAGGAAGGTGTCCGGAGAGTCGGTCGTGGCCACCACGTCCAGGGACTCCGCGCGCAGCAGCAGTGCGACCCCTTCACGCAGCAGCGGGTCGTCCTCGGCTATCACGATCCGCACGGCAACTCCACGTCGAGGGTGGTCGGCCCACCGGGTGGGCTGGTCAGGGTGAGACGTCCGTCGTGCGCCTCGATGCGGCTGCGCATGCCGGTGAGCCCGGAGCCGTGGCGTTCGTCCGCGCCGCCGACGCCGTCGTCCTCGATGCGCAGGGACAACCGGCCGCCCGCCCGCCGTACGGTCACCGTGGCGTGCCCGGCCCGGCTGTGCCTGGAGATGTTGGTCAGCGCCTCGGCGCTCACGAAGTAGGCGGTGGCCTCGATGGAGGCGGCGCACCTGCCGGGCGCGTCGACGTCCACCCTGCAGGGCACCCCGCAGTTCGCCGCGAGCCCGGCGAGCGCGTCGGCGAGCCCCCGGTCGGCCAGCACGGGCGGCAGGATGCTGCGGACGACCGTACGGAGCTCGGCCAGCGCCTGCTCGGCGGTCTCCTGGGCGCGTTCGAGCATCTCCTCGGCGCCCGGCCGGTTCTGCGCCAGCGCGCGGCGGGCCGCGCCGAGCAGCACGGTGACGGCGACCAGCCGGTTCTGCGCCCCGTCGTGCAGTGAGCGTTCGATCCGCCGCAGCTCCGCGGCGTGGGCGTCCAGCGCCGCCGCGCGGGTGGCCGACAGCTGTGCGATGCGCAGGGACAGGTCCATGTCCGCGGTCGGCGCCAGGAGCCGGCGTCCCGGCCAGGCCTGCAAGCGGGCCATCCAGGTCCCGAGGACCAGGAAGCAGACGGCCAGCCCCACGCCGAGGATCGCGACCGCCCAGGCGCCGGCGTCGTCGTGCACGTCCCAGAACACCATGGTCGGGGCGGGGTCCTCCACCGGCAGCGCCCGCCACCACAGCGGATACGTGATGTCCTGCACGGCGTCCACCACCAGGGTCAGCGCCGCCAAGCCGAGGAACAGGCCGAGCGTCGCGTGCACGAGGAGCCAGCACAGCTCCCGCCGTACGGCGGGGTCGGCGAGGGCGGCGCGTACGCCGGCCGGCGCGGGTCCCAGATTGGGGATCTCCGGCCCCCAGCGGGACAACCGGTTGCGCTCCCGCTCGGCGACGGACCGCACGGCACGCGGCACGGTGGGCGCCAGGAGCAGGCCGAGACCGATCACGCAGGTGACCGCGACCAGGATGAGCCACAACAGACCGGCGAGCGCCAGCAGCGCGGTGCCGAGACCGCCGACGAGGTGTTCGAAGGCGTCGAAGAGGCCACGGGCGCGTGCGGCGACACCCCTCCGGCCGTCGTGCCGGCCGTCTCGCCGGCTGCCGGCCGGCCTCCGCTGGCGCGCCGCCATGATGCACACCCCCTCGGGCCCACGAGCTTAGATCATCTTTGTCGCAGCGGTCGTTCAACGCTGCGGGGCGAGCTCCGGCGCGGGTTCGTCGCTCGGGCGGTAGCCGAGGCGGCCGCGGGTCGCGATGAGCACCAGGACCGCCGCCGTGGTGGCCGCGAGCAGGGTGACATGGCTCGCGTGCTCCGGGGTGTCGATCGCCGGGAACATGCCCGAGTAGACGATCGACATGAAGTTGTTGACGCTGACGTGCAGCAGCATGACCAGCGGCAGGCTCTGGCCGGTCCGGTTGAACACCCAGGTGACGACCACGCTGAAGACGGTGGCGAAGGCGACGAACTCGCCGATCCTCATCCAGGTGACGTCCGGCCACCCGCCCCACTGGCTCAGGAACAGCGGCAGGTGCCAGACGCCCCACAGCGGGCCGAGGATGGCGGTGGCGCCCAGGGGGCCGAACTTCCGCTGCATGCGGGGCAGGGCGAAGTCGCGCCAGCCGGGCTCTTCGGCCAGACCCGTGGTGACCATCTGGAGCACCAGGCTGGGCACGTAGGCGACCAGCGCGGCGACGGGCGGCATGTGGAAGTCCTCACCGGAGAGCGCGAAACCGGTGACGATGATGGCGGCGGGGACGCCGAGGGCGGTCACGAGGTACCAGACCCAGCCGACCCGCCACTTGGTCATCCGCCGGACCCACAGGCGGACGCCTTCCTTGCCGTCCGCGACCCTGGTCACGATGTACGCGGCGAAGATGGGGCCGAGGTAGGCGCCGGGGAGAACGCCGGAGAACTGGGTCGTGCCGAGCAGCGAGGGGAAGTCGAAGTCCCAGACCCCCAGGCCGTTGTTCGACAGGACGTAGGGCAACCAGGCCGCCCAGCTCATGAGGTTGGCCAGGACGAAGAAACTGATCAGCGGGCGGCGGCGGATGACGCCCCGGATCCCGGTCTCGCTCGTGTGGTGCGCGGCCCGCGGCCGGCTGTCGACTGTCATTGCACTTTCTCCTGTGGGAGCGCTGGACTGACAGTGATCAGCACACCAGCCGCAGGCCCTCCCGGTCGCTCCCGCGGACTGCCCAATGGAGGTACAGCCAGGGGTACCAAGCGGAGAACGGCCAGGTCGGAGTGGGGCCGGGAAAGGCCGGAGGCGGTCGTCCAGGGCCGCGACGGGCTCCCGGACGACCGCCTCCCGCAGGAGCGGCAGGGTCAGATGAGAACGTGCGCCTCGGGGTTGCCGGCGAAGCAGAACTGCGCGTTGCGGGTCAGCTTGTAGTCCGCCGCCTGCCAGGTGTGGGCGGTGGCGTCCGAGCCGCGCATGTAGATGAAGTTGTACCGGTCGGCCGAGTAGATCCGGACGCCCTCCTCCTTGCAGCGCCGTACGAGCCGGGTGTCCTCGCCCGCGTTGACCGCCTCGAACGGGAACGCCCGCAGCAGGTCGGCCTTGGCCAGGATCGTCGCCCCCTGGATGAGGTGGGCGTAGCGGTGCTCCAGCCCGGGCAGCCGGAAGATCGTGACGTCCTGCTCGGGGAAGTACGTGTAGTGCGCGCCCTTGCCGACCATCTCGGCGTCGGCGTAGTCGAAGGAGCGGACCAGGTCGGACAGGTAGTGCTCGCCGTAGATGTTGTCGTCGTCCATCTTGGAGATCAGCTCGCCCTCGGCGTGGGCGATGCCGTGGTTGAGCACCTCGCCGAGCGTCCAGGCCGGGTCGGCGGTCAGCACCTTCACGGCCGGGATGCCCGCCGCGAGGGCCTTGTCGCGCACGACCGCCGGGTCCTCGGACAGGCCGTGCATGACCAGCACCAGCTCCAGGTTGCGGTGCCGCTGCCGCGCCACCTGGCTGATCGCGTGTTCGAGCTGCCCGGCGCGGTTGGTGGGGAGCACCACGGAGATCGACCGCGACCGGGAGACCACCGGCAGGCCGAGGTCGGCGAGGATCTGATCGACCCGGTGGGAGAACAGGTGCTTGTCGAACACCTCGCGCATCGCCAGGTGACCCTGGCGGGCCCGCAGCTCCGGGCTGTTGATCAGGTAGATCGCCCGGTTGTACGCCTCCTCCTGCGAGTGCGCGACCGGGATCAGCGGCCCGAACGTCTCCTCGATGGCCCGTGACCACCCCGACAGCACGGTGGTCGAGCAGGCCGACAGCTCGAAGACCCGGCGCGCGCACATGGTCGGCGAGTCGATCACCGAGTTCACGTTCAGGAAGACCTTGTACATCTTGTACGCGGCCAGCATCTGCTCGTACGGCAGCTCGCCGACGATGTGCGGGCGGTACTCCTCCGGCCAGGCGTACTTGTCGGCCACGGAGGCGTTCCTGGCGAAGATGTGCAGGCCGAGCGGGCGTACGGGCGCGAGGATCGTCTCCATCTGCTCGCGCCGCTCGGGGTGCTTGTCGCGGAAGTACATCCCCGCGAAGACGATGTCGTACGGCCGGCCCTGCTTGGTCTGGATCGGGTTGTGGATCCGGGGCTGGGCGGCGAACTGCAGCACACCGACACGGTCATGACCCAGAACCTCGCGATATTTCGGGATCATGTCGCCGTCGCACGTGTACACGTAGTCGAACAGCTTGGCCGTCTCGATGAAGAAGTCGAAGTTGGGCGGGTCCTCCTTGTTCCAGAAGACCGTGGGGATGCCCTCCTCGCGGCACCAGGTGATCAGGTCGCGCAGCTCCTGCTTGGGCGCGTTGGTCCCGGTCATCTGGTAGCGCCAGCGGCCCTGGTTGCCGTGCCAGGCCGACTCGCAGAACAGCATCTCCGGCCGCTTCTCGGCGAAGATCTCCCGCCAGTCCTGCAGGCCGAACTCGATCTGGTCCCACTCGTACTTGAAGGCCATGCGGGAGAAGTCGTCGAGGATCACCGCGACGCGCATGTCCGGCCGTACGACCGGGCCGTCGGGCCACTTGAGACCCGGGATCTTGACCTCGGGGCCGCGCGCCTCGGCCTCCGCGGCGACCTCGATCGCGGACGGCGGCGCCTTCGGCGCCTTCCTGCCGTCCTTCATGGCCTTGCTGAGGTCGCGCGGCAGCCGGACGATCTTCTTGGGCTTCGACGCGTTCGTCAGCACCTGCGCGACCCGGTACGGCTTCTGGGTCTGGGTGGCCTGCAGCCTCCACAGGGCGTAGTCGGCGCGGGCCTCCTGGTAGGCGAGCCGGTTCTCCAGGTCGCGGATCCGCTGCTCGTACTGCTCGACGTGCTTGCGCTCCTCGGGCAGCCAGTTCACCGGCCCCAGCCGCTGGAAGCGGGGCTCTTCAGGAGTCTCTTCGGTCTCAGCCATACCTCTCCCCTTTACGGAAGGGTCATCGTACGGGGGTCAACGCGGCCTTTATGCCTATTCGCGCAACTAGCGGACCTGACCCTTGGCCGCGGGGGAGAGGCTGTCGCCGCGGAGCCAGGCCTCGATGACCCGGGCGATCCGCGGCCCGGCCGCGCCGTCCCACAGCGGCGGCAGCTCGCCGCTCGGCGTGGCCGCGCCGTCCGCCAGCGCCTTGGACGCCGCGGCGGGCAAGGAGGCGGGCGTGACGAGCCGGTTGGTGCCGTGGGTCACGGTGATCGGCCGCTCGGTGTTGGGCCGGACGGTCAGGCAGGGGACGCCCAGCATGGTCGTCTCCTCCTGCACGCCGCCCGAGTCGGTCACCACGAGGGCGGCGCCCCTGACCAGCGACAGGAAGTCCACGTAGCCGAGCGGGTCCACGATCTTCAGGTGCGGCCGGTCCACGAGCCCGGCCTCCGCGAGCCGCTGCCGGCCGCGCGGGTGGAGCGGGACGACGACGGGCACCTGCTCGGCCACGCCGAGCACCGCGTCGACCAGCTCGCGGGCCGCCTGCGGGTCGTCGACGTTCGCCGGGCGGTGCAGCGTGGCGACCGCGTACCTGCCCTCGATCGCCAGGCGCTCCTGAACGGGCGCGGGGTCGAGCTTCGGCAGCGCCGCGAACAGGCTGTCGATCATCGGGTTGCCGACGAGGTGCACCTTGGCCGGGTCCACGCCCTCGTTGGCGAGGTGGGACAGCGCCTCCGGCGAGGTGGCGAAAAGCAGGTCGGACAGCGCGTCGGTGACGACCCGGTTGACCTCCTCCGGCATCTCCCGGTCGAAGGAGCGCAGGCCCGCCTCCACGTGCGCGGTCGGCACGTGCAGCTTGGCGCAGACGAGGATCGCCGCGAGCGTCGAGTTCACGTCGCCGTAGACCACCACGAGCGCCGGGCGGTGTTCGAGCACGACGTCCTCCAGCCCCGTGAGCAGGGCGGCCGTCTGCCGGGCGTGGGTGCCGCTGCCGACGCCGAGGTTCGCGACCGGCTCGGGCAGGCCGAGGTCGGCGAAGAACACGTCCGACATCAGCGCGTCGTAGTGCTGGCCCGTGTGGATGATGCCCTGCCGGATGCCGAGCTCGGCCAACCCCTTGACGACCGGGGCCGCCTTGACGAAGTTGGGCCGTGCGCCCAGTACGTGCAGGACGAGGGGGTTGTCTCTCATCTACCTCGCCTTTCGCCTTTTCTCCAGCCTGGGACAAACGTTGCCTATGGTACGGTCGCGCCGTGGAATCCGAGGCCAACAAGCCCGTGAAGGCCGTGTCCGCCGCGTCCGCGAAGGCCGGCCTCGGCGGCTTCCTCCGGGGGTTCGCGAGGAACCCGGTGCTCGTCTCCCGGATCGTCGTGAGCAAGGTCAAGTCCGACCCGATGCGGGTGGCCCAGGCCGCCGCCGACGCGATGCCGCCCGGGATGCGCCCGGTCGTCGGCCGCGTCGCCTGGCCCGCGGCCCGGTTCGTGAAGGTGCGGACCCGCAAGATCCTGCAGCGAGCGGCCAAGGGCCCGCTGCGGGACGCCAAGGCCCACTTCGACGCCGGCCGGCTCACCGACGCGGTCCAGGCGCTCCAGCCGCACGCCCGATGGCCGTTCGTCCGCCGGAGGATGGCCTACTACGAGGGTGAGAAGGCCGCGCTCGGGCCGAACCCGATCCCGCCCAAGGCGAAGATCATCATGGGCGAGCGGATGCCCGGCCGCGTGCTGCACATGGTCACCAACGCCCTGCCGTACACGCAGGCGGGCTACACCGTGCGCACCCACCGCATCGTCACCGCGCAGAAGGCGGCCGGGCTCGACCCCCACGTCGTGACGAGCTGGGGCTGGCCCATGCTCCAGGGGCACACCGACGCCGAGCCGTACGAGGAGATCGACGGGATCCCCTACTACCGGCTGCTGCCCAAGGACGAGGTGCCCTTCGAGAGCCAGGGGCGGATGATCCGCGGCGCCGCGGACGTGTCGGAGCTGGTCAGGACCCTCCGCCCGCAGGTCCTGCACGCGGCGACCGACCACCGCAACGGCTCGGTCGCGCTCGCCGTGCGCGAGCGGACGAACACGCCCTTCGTGTACGAGGTGCGCGGCTTCCTGGAGGAGACCTGGGTCTCCCGCGACCCCGCCCGTGTCGGCAGCGAGCGGCACAGGATGCAGCGCGACCGCGAGGCGCAGATCATGCGCGAGGCCGACGCGGTCGTCACGCTCGCCGAGACGATGGCCGCCGAGATCATGGAGCGCGGCGTGCCGAGGGAGCGCATCTTCCTCGCGCCCAACGCCGTGGACGACTCCCTGCTGACGGCCGACTACGACGGCGAGGCGTTCCGCGACCAATACGGGATCGGCCGGGACGAGATCGTCGTGGGCTCGGTGTCGAGCATCGTCGCCTACGAGGGTTTCGCCACCCTGCTGAGCGCCGCCGCGCTGCTGCGCGACGCGGGCACGCCGGTGAAGGTCCTGCTCGTCGGCGACGGGGCCGAACGGCCCGCGCTGCTCGAACAGGTCGAACGGCTCGGCCTGAAGGACGCGGTCCTGCCCGGCCGGGTGGGCCCGGACGAGGCCCTGCAGGCCCAGGCGGCCATCGACATCTTCGTCTGCCCGCGTGAGGACCTGCGGGTCTGCCGCCTCGTCACGCCGCTGAAGCCGGTCGAGGCGATGGCGCTCGGCAAGCCGGTCGTGCTGAGCGACCTGCCCGCGCTCTCGGAGCTCGTCGGCGGCGAGGGGGCCGGTCTGCTGGTGCCGCCGGGAGACCCGGCCGAGCTGGCGAAGGCGCTGGCCGCCCTGCGTGACGATCCCGAGCGCCGCCGGGCGATGGGTGAGGCCGGCAAGGCCGAGGTCGCGGCGCACCGGACCTGGAGCAGCCTGGCCCGCACCTACCAAGGGATCTACCAGTCCTTGACCGAAGCTCGATAAACAGCAGGAAGTCCGATGTGTTGCATCAGGCATGCTTGGTGCCGAGTTGAGATAACCTTTGCCACCATGAAGTGTTGTTTCCGCCCTCAGGCCACATCGTGACAGCCTTCGATCTGACGATCATCGGGCTGGGGTACGTGGGCATGCCGCTGGCCAAAGAGGCCACGGCGGCGGGCCTGCGGGTGGCCGGTCTGGACGTCGACCCCCGCAAGGTCGACGCGCTCAACGCCGGCCGCTCCTACATCGACGACCTGACCGACGCCGACCTCGACGCGATGCTCTCCGGCGGCTTCACGGCCACGCTGGACGCGTCCGTGCTGTCGCGGTCGCGCACGATCGTCATCTGCGTCCCTACGCCGCTGGACGAGGACCACCGTCCCGACCTGTCGGCCGTCGAGGGCGCCACCCGAACCGTCGCAGAGCACCTTCAGGCGGGCACGCTCGTCGTGCTGGAGTCCACCACGTGGCCCGGCACCACCGACGAGCTGGCGCGGCCGATCCTGGAGAAGTCCGGGCTGGTGGCGGGTGAGGACTTCCACCTGGCGTTCTCGCCGGAGCGGATCGACCCGGGAAACCCGAAGTTCGGCCTGCGCAACACTCCCAAGGTCGTCGGCGGCTACACCCCCGCGTGCAAGGAGCGGGCCGCCGCCTTCTACGCCCAGTTCGTCGAGCGGGTCGTACCGGTCAGCGGCACCCGCGAGGCGGAGATGGCCAAGCTGCTGGAGAACACCTACCGGCACGTGAACATCGCCCTCGTCAACGAGATGGCGATCTTCTGCGACGAGCTCGGCGTGAACCTGTGGGAGGCCATCGAGGCGGCCTCGACCAAGCCGTTCGGCTTCCAGAAGTTCCTGCCCGGTCCCGGCGTCGGCGGCCACTGCATCCCCGTCGACCCGTCGTACCTGTCGTACACGGTGCGCAAGCTCGGTTATCCGTTCCGGTTCGTGGAACTGGCCCAGGAGATCAACGAGCGGATGCCGTCGTACGTGGTGGCCCGCGTGCAGCGGCTGCTCAACCGGGCCCGCAAGCCGGTGAACGGCTCGCGCGTGCTGCTCCTCGGCGTGACGTACAAGCCCGACATCGCCGACGAGCGGGAGACGCCCGCGATCCCGGTGGCCGAGGCCCTCCTGGAGCTGGGCGCCGAACTGTCGTTCTGCGACCCGTACGTCAAGGAGTGGTCGGTCGAGGGCACGGCGATCCCCCGCGAGGAGGACCTGGCCGAGGCCGTGGCCGCCGCCGACGTGGTGGTCCTGCTGCAGCAGCATTCGGCCTTCGACCTTGACGTGGTGGAGGAGCGAGCCTCTCTCGTGCTGGACACTCGCGGCGTGCTCGCCACGAGCGAACGCGTCGAGCGGTTGTAGGAAGGGTCCCGCGCGTGCACGTGCTCGTCATGACGGTGGTGCATCACCCCGAGGACGCCCGGATCTTGCACCGGCAGATCCGTGCGCTCGTCGACGCCGGTCATGAGGTCACGTATGCCGCGCCGTACACCGCCCGCGGGGTCGTGCCGCGGTCGTTCGTGACGGGTGTGGACCTGCCCAGGGCCGCCGAGCGGCGCCGCCTGGCGGCGGTGCGGGCGGCCCGCAAGCTGTTCAAGAGCATGCGCGGCAAGGTCGACCTGGCCCTCATCCACGACCCCGAGCTGCTGTTCGCGGTCGCCGGGGTGCGCGGGCGCCCGCCGGTCGTCTGGGACGTCCACGAGGACACCCCCGCGACGCTGTCGCTCAAGCCGTGGCTGCCGGCGTTCCTGCGCCCGCCGACGCGGTTCCTCGCCCGGCTGCTCGAAACCACCGCCGAGCGCCGGCTGCACCTGCTGCTGGCCGAGACGGCGTACGCGGGCCGGTTCAGACAGCAGCATCTCGTGGTGCCGAACGAGACGTGGGTGCCCGACAGGGTCAGCCCGCCCGGTGACGACCGCGTGGTCTACCTCGGCTGGCTGTCGGAGGCCCGGGGCGTCCAGGAGGCCGTCGAGGTGGCCCGCCTGCTCCAGCCGCACCGCGTGGCCGTGGAGCTCATCGGCTACGCCGACCCGCAGAGCAGGCCCCTGCTGAACGAGGCCGTCGCCCAGGGCCTGCTGGAATGGCGCGACTTCATGCCGAACGACGAGGCGCTCAAGCGGCTCGACGGCGCGCTCGCGGGGCTCTCGCTGCTGCACGACGAGCCCAACTACCGCCACTCGATGCCCACGAAGATCGTGGAATACATGGCGCACGGCATCCCGGTCATCACCACCCCCTCGCCGCGGGCCGTGGAGCTCGTCGAGCGCTACCAGTGCGGCGTGGTCGTCCCCTGGCAGGATCCCCAGGCGGTGGCGCGGGCGGTGCTGCAGCTCAGGGACAACCCCTTCGAACGGCACGGGACCGGCGGCCGGGGCTACGCCGCCGCGCGGGCGCACCACCACTGGCCCAACTCCGCACGCCGGTTCGTCGCGCAATTAGAGGCCTGGGCCGGCGTCAAGAGCTGAACGCCCGGTGAACACCGCCCCGGACGGCCTTCGACGGCGACCGGGCAGCGCGACCTCCGGGTAGGCTGGGCACCAGCAAGATCATTTGAACGACGGGCGGTAGTGTCCTGAAAGTGCGCTGGCTCACTCTGATCCTCGGCGTGGCGATCCTCGCCGGTGTCGCATCAGTGGTGATCGTCTTCCGCGACGGGAACACCGGGTCCGGCACCGCCAGCGCAGGGCAGACCGCCCCCGCGACCCCGGCGCTCGGGTCGCCGACGCACAGCGAGTTCACCGACCCCTGCGGGACGTTCGAGACCGCGGCGACCACGCCGTACGCCGTGAGCGGCTACTGGCTGATCCCCACCTCCGATCCCTGCACCTGGCGCCGCCAGCTGGAGGCCATCCACCGGCTCGGCGGGGACACGGTCGTACGCCTCGGGTTCGGCCTGTCCCCGCGCAAGACCGACGACGCGGGCCAGGTCCTGGAGGCGTCGACCCCCGAGGGCAAGGACCCCAAGCCCGACGCCAGGTACGCCCGCTGCGCCGAGAACGGGCTCTCCTGCGTGCGGGCGGCGGAAAGCGACCTCAAGGCCGCCAACCCCGGCAACGAGATCACCGGGACGTACGTCTACCGCACCGACGAGCGGTTCGGCCCCGGCATCCTCCGCTGCCCGCAGATGGAGCACGAGATCGTCGTGGGGGACGCCGTCTTCTTCCGGCTCGTCGCGCCCGAGGACGGCTCGGACGACCCCACCTGCGACTTCACCTCCCAGGGGCGCGGCTATCACCTGATCCTCGTCTCCGCGGGCGCCAAGGACAGCCTCACCGAGCTGCTCGGCCTCGGTGACCGGTTCGGCATCAAGGTCTTCCCCGCCCTGCCGCTCGCGCCGCGCGATCCCGAGGAGTCCACGCGGGCCGACCCCAGGCACATCGGCACGCTCACCACGCTGACCCGGCGGATCCTGCAGGACTACGGCGACCGCTTCAACGGCCGCGAGTCGCTGGGCGGGGTCTACCAGCCGTTCGAACTGCAACTGCGGGACTGGCCCGACCCGAGCAAGGTCCAGACGCTCCAGGTGTACGCGGAGCAGCACCTGATCGTCGAGCAGGAACTGCCGGACAAGCCGATCCTGGTGAGCCCGTACATCGACAGCCGCAGACGGGTGAAGTACACCTCCACGCCCAGCCAGGTGGCCCAGGGCTTCAAGGCCCTCGCGCGCACCGGCGTGGAGATCATCGCCCCGCAGGACGGCCGCGGCACGGGCAAGGTCGGCCTGTTCTGGCCGAACTGGAAGAACAAGCCGGTGGACGACGCCCTCAAGCCGGTCGTCGGCGAGAGCACGTACGCCACGGCCTACTACGGCAGCACCCGGGACTACTACCGGGCCATGTCGCTGGCCCGGCAGGAGCTGGTGCAGGAGGGCGTCCAGGTCGAGCTGTGGGCCAACGTGGAGGCGTTCGAGCCGTCCACCTCCACCGAGACCTGCGGCCGTCAGGGCACTCGCGGACGTACGGACAAGCCCAGGCTCGACACCCAGGTGACGCTCGCCGCGCCGTACGTGTCGAAGATCATCTCTTACATGTGGAGCGACTTCTTCACCTGCGGCTCGCCGTCGCTGTCGGAGGAGATCGCGGCCGACTGGAACCGCCCGATCCCCATCGAGGCGCAGCGGCACGCGCGGCAGATCCAGGACGGCCTGGAGATCCGCGGCTACCACCTCGGCTCGGCCAAGGTCACGCTGAGCTGGCCGGACCTGGACACCCCCCGGGTCGTCGACTCGGCCACGGTCGGCTGGCACGACTCCACGCCGCTCCCGGGGTTGCCGGCGGGCACGGAGCAGATCTGGATCCCGGTCGACTGGGAGACGGTCCCCGAAGACGTGTGGATCCGGGTGGAGGTCACCTCCGCCGACGGCAGGAAGTCCGCCGAGCCGGTCTACTACCACAACACCCGCTGACCGGTCCCGCTCCGCCGGTCCGCGGCTCGCGGCGGTGCGGGCCCGGGCCTGTGCGAGAAGCGATCGGTTGTTCCGCCCATTCGGAGAGCCCGGCCGTGAGCCCGAGCATGAGCCTGGCCTCGAGCTCGGACATGAGCCCGGCTATGAGCGCGATCACGAGCCCGGCCATGAGGCCGACCGCGCGGGCGGTTCGTCGTCGCTCCGCGCTGCTCGGCGACCAGGCCGGTCAAGGCCGCCTTGGCGGCGCTGAGGATCTCCTCGGCCGCGGGCGGTGCGTGAGTGGTCGTGCGTCCGGCCCACATCACCACCGGTGCCGCGAGTGCCAGCGCACTCAAGACGAGGGACGCGAAATCGGCACGGTTGACCGTGTCGTCGGGGTCGAGGACATGATGCCGGTTCCCCGGCCGTTCCCGGGCCCGGCAATGTCCGCGCAAGGAACGGACAATGCCGCGGCGGGGCGTCCCCGCGGCCGCTTCCGCCCGCTGATCTCCTTGCCTGCGCCGCCCGGCGGATCTTGCCGCGCGGGCGGAGACCACAGGCCGGTTCGCCGGCTTCACGGTGCCCGTCGCATCAGGGCATTGGACGATCGACAAGGAGACCGCCCATGAACCGACTCCGTCACCTGCCCGCCGCCCTCACGGCGGGTGCGCTGGTGGCCGCGATGGCCCTGGCGGCCCCCGCGGCCACCGCCCAGGCCGCGAGCGAGCGTGCGACCGTCGTCACCGCGCTCGGCTACGACAGCACGGGCTGGACGTACCGCCAGGTGCCCGCCACCACCCAGGTGCCGGGCTTCGCCGAGCAGGGCTTCGACGACAGCGCCTGGCCGACGGGACAGGCGGGCTTCGGCACCACGAACGGCACCTGCTCGTGGAACAACCAGGCCAATGTCAAGACGCCGTGGGCGGTCAACACCGACCTCCTGGTGCGGCACTGGATCCACCTGCCGCGGGACGCGCAGCAGGTGCGGATCCAGGGCACGGTGGACAACGACGCGCAGGTCTACTTCAACGGTCACCTGCTGAAGAGCGTCACGAGCGGCAAGTGCGCCGCCGGGGCGATCGACGTCGTCGTGCCCGTGACCGATCTGGACTGCTGCAACCTGCTGGCCGTCCGCGCCCACGACGCCGGCGTGGCGGCCTACCTGAACCTCCGGGTGACCTACGTCAAGCCCACGCAGGCGCTCTGACGTTCCCGGCGGCACGTCGCCCGGCGCCGCCCGCGCCGGGCCGGGCGACGTACGGGGGCCGGCCCGCGTGCCCGGCGGACGGCCCGAGGTGCGGCCCGCGTCCTGTAGCGTGCTGGGCATGATCCCGCGTATCCCCGTCAGCGTGGATCTCGTCGTGCTCACCGTCAGGTCCCAGCAGCTCAGCGCCCTCGTCTGGCGGCGCGACAGGCCACCGTACGAAGGCCGGTGGGCGCTCTCCGGCGGCTTCATCAAGCTGGAGGAGGACCTGCCCGCCGCGGCGGCCCGCGTGCTGGCCGAACGGGCCGGCCTGCCCGGTGCGCCGGTCCATCTGGAGCAACTCCAGACCTACGGCTACCCGGACCGCGATCCGCGCCAGCGGGTCGTCAGCGTGGCCTACCTGGGCCTCGCGCCCGACCTGCCCGCCTCCACCGAGGCCCACATGAGCTGGCAGCCGGTGGCGGAGCTGACCGAGATGGCCTTCGACCACCGCAGGATCATGCTCGACGGCGTGGAGCGGGCCAGGGGCAAGCTCGAGTACACCTCGCTCGGCGCCGCCTTCTGCCCACCCGAGTTCACGGTCGCGGAGTTGCGCCGCGTCTACGAGATCGTCTGGGGACGGCCGCTCGACCCGCGCAACTTCCACCGGAAGGTCACCAAGACGGAGGGCTTCCTCGTGCCCACCGGGCGCACCACGACCCGGGACGGCGGCCGTCCCGCCATGCTCTACCGCCGTGGCCCCGCCGTGCTGCTGCACCCGCCCATGCTCCGCACCTGACACATACCGCCGGACGCCTGCGGGCGCGGAAAAGCGCTCATATCGGGACGTCAGCGCAGAAGGTACGCCTCACAGCGATCTTTCAGGATATATTCCGGCCTATGCTGGCTGCGGCCCCCCGCATCTCCGATGCGCCGGCCAACCTCCCCGGACCGTCCCGGCTGCGCGTTCTCGACCTTCTGCGGTTCTGCGCGGCCCTCGGCGTCGTCCTGTTCCACTTCGGTGAGACGCGCGCCTGGGGCACGCCCAACGCCTTCCCCGCGCTGAGCGCGGTGACCATGTTCGGCGTGTACGGCGTGCGCCTGTTCTTCCTGATCAGCGGATTCGTGATCCTGATGAGCGCCTGGGGCCGCACCCCCGGTCACTTCGCGGCGTCGCGGATCGCCCGGCTGTACCCGGCGTACTGGGCGAGCGTGCTCGTCCTGGGCGGCCTGGCCGTCGGAGGGCTGATCACCGACCACCGCCCGAGCCTCACCGAACTGCTGGCCAACATGACCATGCTCCAGCACGGTTTCCGCGTACGCGACCTGGAGATCGTCTACTGGACGCTGTGGCAGGAGCTGGTCTTCTACGCTCTCATCGCGTGCCTGGCGGCCGTGGGGATCACCTACCGCCGGTGCCTGGCGTTCATGGGGGCATGGGTGATCCTGCTGGCGATCGCCGACCGGGCGGACGCCGATTTGCTGCAGCAGTTCCTCGTCCCGTTCAGCGCGCCGTACTTCATCGCGGGGATGGCGCTCTATCTCATCCACCGCTTCGGCGGGTCGCTGTTCCCCTGGCTGTTCGTGGCCGTGGGCTGGGCGCTCGGGCTCTACACGGCGCTCGACGGGGAACCGACGGCGGTCCGGAGATACGGGCAGGCGCTGGGCTCGGCGCTCGTGGTGGGCGTGATCTCGCTGATCTTCCTGGTGATGATCCTCGTGGCGGTCGGCGTGTTCGACCGGCTCGACTGGCGGTGGCTCACGTTCCTCGGCACGCTGACCTACCCGCTCTACCTCTTCCACCACCACGTCGGGTTCCTGCTGATCCAGTGGCTCCACCCCGCGCTGGGCAACCGCCTCACGCTCCCCCTGGCCGTGGCCGCGGTGCTCGTGGTCGCGTACGGCGTGCACCGGCTGGTCGAGCGGCCCCTGCAATCGCGGATGCGGGCGGCCCTGGACCGCTCGCTCACGGCCGACGCCGCCCGCGTCCCTACGGCCGGGACGGCGGCGGCCGCTCCCATGCCCGCGATGCCCGCACCCGCACCGATGCCCCCGCCGTATGCGGAGACGGCGCCCGGAGCCGGCTACTTGCCGCGCGGCGGGTAGATCTCGCCGGGACGCAGTTTGCGGCCCTGGAGCAGGGTCGTCAGCGTGACGAACTTGTAGCCCTGCTTCTCCAGCGCGGTGAGCACGCCCGGCATGGCCTTGACCGTCTCGGGGACGATGTCGTGCAGCAGGATGACGCCGTTGCGCTTGGCGAGCTTCAGCGTGCGCTCGGCGATCACCTTGGTGTCGCGGGCCTGCCAGTCGAGCGTGGACCCGGTCCACAGGATCTGCGGCAGCCCCAGGTCGACCATGAGACCGGAGACCCGGGAGTCGGTCGCGCCGTTCGGCGGGCGCATGTACTCGGGCCTCTTGCCGATCGTCTGGTAGATGATCTCCGAGGTGGTCGAGACCTCCTCGAACACCTCGCCGTCGGACAGCTTGGTGAGCGAGGGGTGGGTCCAGGTGTGGTTGCCGATGTCGTGACCCTCCTCGTAGATCCGCCTGGTGAGCTCGGGCCGGTAGGCCACCTTCCTGCCGAGCAGGAAGAAGGTGGCCTTCGCCTTGTGCTTCTTCAGCGTGTCGAGCAGCCCGGGGGTGTAGGGCCACGGACCGTCGTCGAAGGTGAGGGCGATGCACTTGTACCGGGCGCAGTAGGGCTCGGTCTTCTTGTTCGTCTCCGTCTGCTTCGCCTCGGCCCGGGTCACGGCCGCCGTCTTCGTGGTGGCGGCGGTCGCGGATCCGGCCGGGGTGGGGACGACGCTCACGCCGGCTGCGCAGACACCGGCCATTACGATTCTTGCTTTCCGCCACATGTCGCGGGATCTTAGTGAAAACACGGCGAGATGGTCATCAAAGCGGCGAACTGGAATAGTCATCGCATCATCCCGGCCACGCGGTTCCCTTCGGTGTACAGCGGGTGTCAAGGGGCTTGAAAGCGTCGCGGCGCAGACTGCGTGCAACGACGCAGGAAAGGAACCCCAGCCATGACCCTCACCCGTTCCCTGGCAGGCCTCACGCTCGCGGCCGGCATCCTGGCTCTCGCCCCGCTCGCCACCGCCACGGCCGCCCAGGCGACCGCGGCCAAGCCCTGGGGTCCCTACTACGCGGCCGGGTCGAAGGCCAAGGCGAGCGGCTCGCTGACCGCCGCGGCCAAGGCCGACCGGAGCGCGCCCGCGCCGTACGTCAAGGTCGGCGGCAGTGTCACCAGCCTGAACCGCAAGGCGTCCACCTGCGGCTGGGCCCTGTTCCGGGTCAGCTACTTCGACGCCGCCAACCAGCCGCACCTGGTGTACCGCAACTACCGCGCCTGCTCCTACAAAGCGAAGATGCAGTTCGCCTTCACCGTCAAGAACGTCGCGGAGGTCGATTTCAAGGTCTGCTCCGAGGCCAAGGCCGCCAAGCCGTCGGTCGACTGCCAGGTGTCCGGCGCCTGGAAGACGATCTACGCCTACTACAAGTAGGGACGCCTGCGCGGCCCACAGGGGGCGTGCGGGGTGCCGCGCGAACAGGTGCATCTCCTATCGTTAGGGCATGCCTCGATTCCGCTCGATCCTCGACACCATGCCGGCCTACAAGCCCGGCAAGGCCGTGGTCTCCCCGGACGGCCGGTCCTACAAGCTGTCCTCCAACGAGAGCCCCTTCGGGCCCCTGCCGTCGGTGGTGGAGGCGATCGCGCGGGCGGCCACGGAGATCCACCGTTATCCCGACCCCGGTGCGGTCCGGCTCACCGAGACGGTCGCCGAACGGTTCGGGGTGCCCTACGACCACGTCGCGCTCGGCGCCGGATCCGTGGCGGTCGCCCAGCAGATCCTCGAAGCGGTCGGTGAGCCCGGCGCCGACGTGGTCTACGCCTGGCGCTCCTTCGAGGCCTACCCCCTGCTGGTCGGCCTTTCGGGCGCCAACGCCGTCGAGGTGCCGCTGCGCGACGAGACGCACGACCTCGACGCGATGGCCGAGGCCATCACGCCCGAGACGCGCCTGGTCTTCGTGTGCAACCCCAACAACCCGACGGGGACGGCGAACCGGACCGAGGAGCTCGTCCGCTTCCTCGACCGGGTGCCGGAGAACGTCACCGTCGTCCTCGACGAGGCCTACCGGGAGTACGTCAGGGACGTGGACGTGCCCGACGGCCTCACGCTCTACCGCGACCGTCCCAACGTCGCCGTCCTGCGCACGTTCTCCAAGGCGTACGGCCTCGCGGGGCTGCGGGTCGGTTACCTGATCGGGCACGAGCCGGTGGCCGCCGCCGTCCGCAAGACGCTGCTGCCCTTCGCGGTCAACCACCTCGCCCAGGCCGCCGCCATCGCGTCCCTGCAGGCGGAGGACGAGCTGCAGGAGCGGGTCGACAACGTGGTCAAGGAGCGCGCCCGCGTCCGGGAGACGCTGCTGTCGCAGGGCTGGACCGTCCCGCCCACCGAGGCCAACTTCGTCTGGCTGCGTCTCGGCGAGCGCACGATGGAGTTCGCCGGCGAGTGCGCGGCCGTGGGCGTCGCGGTGCGCCCGTTCGAGGGCGAGGGGGCCCGGATCTCCATCGGCGACCCCGAGGCCAACGACGTCTTCCTCGCCGCGGCCGCGGAGTTCAGGCGCTGACACGGGCGCCGGGCCGCTCCGGCGGGCCCGGCGCCCGGAAACTGCGGAGACACCGCGGCCGGGAACGCGTGGCCGGCGGCGAGAACGGGTCCTAGCGAGCGGGGTAGTACTGCTGGACGAGCGCGTTCGTGCTCCGCTCGATCCGGTCGAGGCCGGCTCCGAGCGCGACCAGGATCCGCGCCGCCCCACTCTCGCCGTCGCGGATGAGCCCGAGCAGGATGTGCTCGGTGCCGATGCGGTCGTGGCCGCGCCCCAGGGACTCCTGGTTGGCCGACTCGAGGACCTTGCCGCCCGACGGAGTGAACGGAATGGGCTCGGCCGGGTTCGGCGCGGCCTGGCCGTGCCC
Organism: Microbispora sp. ZYX-F-249; assembly: GCF_039649665.1. Lineage (NCBI taxonomy): Bacteria > Bacillati > Actinomycetota > Actinomycetes > Streptosporangiales > Streptosporangiaceae > Microbispora > Microbispora maris. Next base: position 47,125 of record NZ_JBDJAW010000019.1, read on the forward strand.
GGCGATCGCCTTGACCTGCAGACGCACGTCCTCGAGGGTCAGGCCAAGGCTCTTGAGCACCTGGGCGCCGATGCCCTCGTCCTCACGGATCAGGCCGAGGAGGACGTGCTCGGTGCCGATGGACGGGTGACCGAACATCCTGGCCTCCTCCTGGGCCAGGATGACGACGCGTCGCGCTCGGTTGGTGAACTTCTCGTACATACCGCCGCTCCTCGCAAGGCAGGTCAGCGAACCCCGTCCGGGTCCGGCGGACGGTCGTCCGCTGTGGTGACTGAGTCGTCCTGCGACGGTAGTGGATCTCGGTGACTCTCGCAGACGCCCGGCCGGCGGGCGCCATGGAGCCGTCAGGGTTCGGAGGCCGGACGGCTCCCGGCAGTCGCGGGAGTCTCCTGCTCCGCAGGACTACTGCCGTCCGGCCGGTTGCGCCGCTCGGTGGAGACCACCAGCGCGACCCCGACGACGATCAGGCCTCCCGCGACGAGCATGGCCGCGGTGACCGGTTCCGACAGGATCGCCGCTCCGAGGATCACCGCCACCACCGGGTTCACGTACGCGTAGGTGGACACGAGCGAGATCGGCGCGTGGCCGAGCAGCCAGATGTACGAGGTGAAGCCGACCAGGGAGCCCACCAGCACCAGGTAGGCCAGGGCCGCCCAGGACTCCCAGCTCACCGCGCCGAGATGCAGGCGCTCGCCCTGCGCGGCGCCCATGACCAGCAGCGCGGCGCCGCCCACCGCCATCTCGATCGTGCTGGCCACGAACGGGTTGGCCGGCATCGGGATCCGGGGGGACAGGAACGACCCCAGCGACCACGACACCGAGCCCAGCAGCACCACGGTGATGCCCGCTCCGCTGCCCGAGGCGTTGCCGCCGTGCAGCGAGAGGAAGGCGACGCCGGCGAAGCCGACCAGCACCCCGGCCAGCGTCAGCACGTGCGGCCGGTCGCGGAAGACCGTCCTGAGCACGATCAGCCACAGCGGGGTCGAGGCGACGAGCAGCGCGGCCAGGCCGCTGGAGATGTGCTGCTCGGCCACGGCGACCATGCCGTTGCCGCCGGCGAGGAGCAGGAGCCCGACGAGCGCGGCGCCGCCGAACTCCTGCCATCTCATCCTGAACGGCACGGCCCTGACGAGCAGGACCCCGCCGAGGACCAGGGCCGCCGCGACGAAACGGAGTCCACCGCTCGTCATCGGCGGAAGGGTCCGGATGGCGATGGCGATGCCGAGGTACGTCGAGCCCCACACCACGTACACGGCCGCCAAGGCCAACCACACCCGTACGTCATGACCGTTCCGTTCCATGGGTCATGACGATAGAGCGTCGCTTCCGGACGCCGATTACCGGTTCAGCTTCTCCACGATGAGCCGGTAGAGCTGGCGCGGCCGGCCCGGCTGGGGAGTGCGGTTCGGCGGAAGCGGCCACGCGAGTCCCTCGTCAACCAGCGTGCGCAGCAACCGCCTGGCCGTACGCGGGGTCACTCCGAGCATGCGCCCGGCGCCCTCCGCGTCCACGACCGTGTCCCCGCCCTCCAGCTTGGCGGCCAGGCGCGCCAGCACCTCGACGCCCTTGGGCTTGATCGGTCCGCCGGGCTGGGGCGGCATCCGGGGCGGCGGCACCAGTGCGCGGCCCTCCCTGTCCACCGCGAAGCCCTGCGGCTGCTTGCCGCCCTGGGTGCGGGCGAGCGCGCCCCTCGCGTGCGTCTCGGCCTCGTGCGTGGTGCGGCCCATCCCCACACCCACCTCGACGGCCAGGCCCAGCTCCTCGCGGATCCTGGCGGCGAACGGCAGGATCCGGAACCCGTCCGTGGCCGTCGCGATCGAGCCCTTGGTGGCCACCACCAGATAGCTGTGGTCGTCGATCGGCCACACGCTCGCGTTGATCCGGTTGGCCTCCTGCACGAGCAGGCGGTGCAGCGACAGCCGCAGCTCGTCACGCCAGTAGCGCGGCGCGGCCCGCCGAACCGGTTCGCGTAGCGTCGGCACCTCGACCAGCACGACCGTGAGCTGCGACTCCTCCAGCCGGTGCCGCGCGCCGAGCAGCGCCGCCGTGTGCAGCGCCGTGCGTACGGCCGCGGAGGTCGGCCGTATCGGCACCACCGGCACCCCGGCGGAGGTCAGCCGGTCGGCCACGCCCTGGACGCAGGTGAGCGCGCCCGTCGTGGCCCCCTGGCGGAGCAGCCGCTCGTGGAAGGCCGTGATCGTGCCGACCGGACCCGGCTCGTCCCGGCTGTGCACCTCCCCGGAGGAGAGGTTGAGGTCCGCGTACGCCTCGTCGATTTCCGGCCGGCCGAGCACGTCGATGCTCACCCGGCGCGGATCGATTCGCTCGTCCAGCGCGGCCCGCGCGATCGCCGCCACGAGCGCGGCCCCGCCGAGCTGCACGTGCGTGGCCGGCATCGTCAGCACCCCGGCCCGCCGCGCGAGCTCGAAGGGCACCGGGCTCGCGAACAGGCACGCGTCCACACCCGGACCGAGCCGGGTCACCTTGTCCGCCGCCTCCTGCTCGTCTCGGTACGCGGCGGCCACCAGCCGGCAGGGCACCGGGGCAGCCGAGTGCCCCATGAGCATCACCCGCTCGACCAGATCGTGCGACCCCACCACGCCGATGGTGAGGTCGGGTGTCACCGTGCCCAGACGTGACCCGCGCGGAGTGTCTTCCGTGCGCTCGACCAATGTTCGTCCCATCCCACGTCGCCCTCGTTGTTGTGGCTTCTCTTTGGAACGATCGCTGGTTAAGGCCGTAATGTCACGCCCAGATTTACCGGAATACCATTCTGGGTAGTCCCGGGCGTTCCGTAATTCGGAAGGTCTCTCCTGGTCAGGGCATTAGTAAAGGTTTCCGGACTCAGCCCTCGCCGGAAGTGGAAATTTCACGCACCACATCTGCGCCGAGCGCCTGCATACGCTGGGCGAGCGCGGCGTGCCCGCGGTCGATGAGATATCCGGACCCGATGGTCGTCTCGCCCTCCGCGGCGAGACCGGCGAGCACGAGGGCGATTCCCGATCGCAGGTCGTGGGCCGTCACGTCGGCGCCGCGCAGCGGCGTCGGGCCGTGCACGACCGCCCGGCTGCCCTCGACCTCGACGTTCGCGCCCATCTTGTTGAGCTCGCCCGCCAGTGCGAAGCGGCCGTCGAAGATGCGCTCGTGGATGTAGCTGGAGCCCTCCGCGAGGCAGGCCACGGTCATCAGCGGCGACTGCAGGTCGGTCGCGAAGCCGGGATAGGTGTCGGTGATGACGTTGATCGGGCGCAGCGGCCGGTCGCGGCGCACCTGAAGCACGGCGCCGTGCTGCTCGAACTCGACGCCCATCTGCTCCAGCTTCCACCGGACCACGCCGAGGTGCTCCAGCGACGCGCCGACCAGGCTCACCTCGCCACCGGTGATCGCCGCGGCCATCGCGAACACGCCCGCGTCGAGCCGGTCGGGCATGACCGTGTGCTCGACCGCGGTCAGCTCGTCCACGCCCTCGACCGTGATGAATCCCGTGCCGCCGCCGCGGATGCGCGCGCCCATCCGGCTCAGCATCGTGATGACGTCGAGCACCTCGGGTTCGAGGGCCGCGTTCTCGATGACGGTGGTGCCCCGCGCCAGCGCGGCGGCCATGATCAGGTTCTCGGTGCCGGTGTGCGACGGGGTGTCGAGGTAGAGCGGGGCGCCGACCAGGCCGCCGGCCTTGATGTGGATGACGGCCTCGCCCTCGTCGACCATCGCGCCCAGGCGCTTGTAGCCCAGGTAGTGGAAGTCGAGGTTGCGGCTGCCGAGGTTGCACCCGCCGATGCCCTCGATGATGGCCTCGCCGAGACGGTGGAGCAGCGCGGGGACGAACAGCACCGACCCCCGGAACCGGCGCGCGATCTCCGCGGGCAGGACCGGGCTGGTGAGGCGGGAGGCGTCGATGACGAGCGTCCGCTCGCTCTCGTGGAACTCGACCTTGGCGCCCACGGCCTCGGCGAGTTCGACGGCCCGGCGCACGTCTTCGATGACGGGCACGTTCCGGAGCACCGTGCGGCCCTCGGACGCGAGCAGCGCCGCCCCGATCATGGGCAGTACGGCGTTCTTCGCGCCCTGGATGAAGGCGGTTCCACGCAGTACATTGCCACCGCGCACGCGGTAACGGACCATGGGTTCGACTCCTATGTATGGGGGAAGGCGGGGGACTCCCGTCAGCCGGCGGCCGAGTCGTCGGCGAGGACGATCGGCCTAGAGTAGCCGCTGTGCCGGGAGTTTCGGGGTGGAACTACCCCCGGAACGCGCGGGGGAACGGGTCACTTGAGACTACTCGTGTGACCTGTGTGATTCAGCCGCGGAAGCGCTCTCCGGTGAGCCGTTCGTACGCCTCGACGTAGCGGTTGCGGGTGCGCTCGACGATTTCCTCCGGCAGCGGCGGGGGCGCCTCGCCGGACGACCTGTCCCAGCCCGACTCGGGGGACAGCAGCCAGTCTCTGACGAACTGCTTGTCGAACGACGGCTGGGAGTGGCCCGGCTCCCACTGGTCGAGGGGCCAGAAGCGGGAGGAGTCCGGCGTCAGCACCTCGTCTCCCAGCGTCAGCACGCCGTCGGCGTCGAATCCCAGCTCGATCTTGGTGTCGGCCAGGATGATGCCGCGTTCCAAAGCGATCTCGGCCCCGCGGCTGTAGACGTCGAGGGTGATCCGGCGCAGCCGCTCGGCCACGTCCCCGCCGACCTCCGCCACGACCTCCTCGTACGTCATGGGCTCGTCGTGCTCGCCCATGGGGGCCTTGGACGACGGTGTGAAGATCGGCTCGGGCAGGCGCGAGCCGTCGGTGAGCCCTTCAGCAAGCCGCACGCCGGAGACGACGCCCTCCCTGCGGTAGTCCACGAGCCCCGAGCCGGTGAGGTAGCCGCGCGCCACGCATTCGACCGGCACCATCCGCAGCCTGCGGCACAGCACTCCGCGGCCGGCGAACTCCGCCGGGACGTCGGTCGAGACCACGTGGTGCGGGACGACGTCCTTGAGCTGCTCGAACCACCACAGCGACAACCGGGTGAGAATCTCTCCCTTGTCGGGGATGCCGGGTTCGAGCACGTAGTCGAAGGCCGAGATGCGGTCGGACGCGACCATCAGCAGCAGCCCGTCGGGGGTCTCGTAGAGGTCGCGTACCTTGCCGGAGTGCAGGTGCTTCACAGCTCCATCTTCCCAGCTCTTCATCCCGCATCGAGCAAGGGGAGAGTACGCAGCCGCGTGTCGACGTGGTCGGCCGCGAACGGGGGGACGGGAGCTGCCCCGGGCGGATCCGGCACGAGTCGTGGCCTGGGGACCGCGGCCATGCGCCCGCCTCTCCGCTGATCGAATGGTATGTCCGCGTACGATCCGCGCACCAATCGTTACGCGGACATCACCGATCGTCAGGGGTCAGGAGGACGCGGCGGCCAGGGCGATGTCGGAGCGGTGGTGGGAGCCGCGCAGCGTGATCTGCTCCAGGGCCTCGTATGCCCGCTCCCTGGCCTGGGCGAGATCCGCGCCCGTGCCGACCACGTTGAGGACCCGTCCGCCGTTGGACACCAGCCGGTTCTCCGCGTCGAGGGACGTGCCCGCGTGCAGCGCGTACGCGCCCTCCACCGTCACCGGCAGCCCCGCGATCGGGTCGCCCTTCACCGGGTCGGCGGGGTAGTTCTCCGCGGCGAGCACCACGGTCACGGCCGCGCCGTCGCGCCACCGCAGCGGCGGGTGCCCGGCGAGCGTGCCCGTCGCGCACGCGAGCAGCAGCGCGCCGAGCGGGGTCTCCAGCCGGTCGAGCACGACCTGGGTCTCCGGGTCGCCGAACCGCGCGTTGAACTCGATCACCCGGGGACCGGCCGAGGTCAGCGCCAGCCCGGCGTACAGCACTCCCGCGTACGGCATGCCGCGCCGGGACATCTCGGCCACGGTCGGGCGAACGATCTCGTTCATGACCCGCTCGGACAGGTCCTCGGGCGCCCAGGGCAGCGGAGTGTAGGCCCCCATTCCGCCGGTGTTGGGACCCTTGTCGCCGTCGTAGGCCCGCTTGAAGTCCTGGGCCGGCTGCAGCGCCACCGCGCTCGTCCCGTCGCACAGCGCGAACAGCGACACCTCGGGACCGTCGAGGTACTCCTCGATGACGACCCGCCCGCACGCCCTGGCGTGCTCCAGGGCCTCCTCGCGGCTGTCGGTCACGACCACGCCCTTGCCCGCTGCCAGGCCGTCGTCCTTCACGACGTACGGCGCGCCGAACGCGTCGAGCGCCGCCGCGGCCTCGTCCTCCCTGGTGCAGGTGTACGCGCGCGCGGTCGGCACCCCGGCGGCGGTCATCACGTCCTTGGCGAACGCCTTGGATCCCTCGATCCGCGCCGCCCGCGCCGACGGGCCGAAGCAGGCGATCCCGGCGTCCCTGACGGCGTCGGCGACGCCGGCGACCAGCGGCGCCTCGGGACCGATCACGACGAGGTCGGCGCCCAGCCGCTCCGCCAGCGCGGTCACCGCCGCGCCGTCGGTCGCCGTGACCTGGTGCAGGGTGGCCACGTCGGCGATGCCGGCGTTGCCGGGAGCGCAGTGGACCTCTTCGACGGCGGGGTCGAGCCGCAGGGCCCGGCACAGAGCGTGCTCACGACCCCCGGAACCGATGACAAGTACGCGCACCCGTCCATTGTCGCAGTGTTCGGCCGCCTTCCGTTCTCGGGCGTCGGTGCGGGCCAGTTCCGGACCGCCCATTAGGGGCACGCGGTGCTGCCCTGTTTGGGTGGGGATACACACTGATGGCTAGTTTGTTCGGGCTGTTTTTGGCAAGAAGTGCATGATCGACGGCACTTGACGCGGGTACTCTGGAAAAGCCGCCGAGCGGCAATGTGGTAGGTTAGATAGGCTTCGCGCTGTCTCGTGGCGATTGGAGGTGGTCTGGGATGAATTCTGGTGATCCCGTCAGTACGTGCTCGCGCACGTACGTCGTGCGCATTCCCGACCACTCCGAAACTGAAGCCCGAGGGGCAGCTCACGCCTGCATGAAGGGGTGACATCACGTCGCGCGTAGAGCGTGCCGGCTCGGGCGGGAAGGGACCGCCATGCGCTCCTCTCTGCTCTTTCCCCGCATCAACAGGCACACTCGTGTGCTGCCCACGCACATCGGCGCCGCGTCGGTGACCGCCGAGCCCGTCGTCCGCTGCGTGCCGCCGAGCAACTCGCTCGTCGAGTTCGGCGCCTACGTCGCGGGCAAGAAGGTCGCCGCCGGTGGCATACCGGAGGCCGTGCGGCTGGTCCGCGAGCACAACGAGGCCAACGAGATGCCCGACGCGTACGTCTGGGTCGGTCTGCACGAGCCCGCCGCGCCCGAGGTCGAGTGGCTGGCGGAGGTGTTCGGCCTGCACCCGCTCGCCGTCGAGGACGCCATCAAGGCCCACCAGCGGCCCAAGGTGGAGCGGTACGGCGACTCGCTGTTCGTGGTGCTCAAGACCGTCGAGTTCCTCGACCACGAGGTGTCGGCGGCGAGCAGTGAGATCATCGGCACCGGCGAGATCATGGCGTTCGTCGGGCCCGACTTCGTGGTGACCGTACGGCACGGCCGCTACTGCCCGCTCGGCGAGATCCGCGAGAAGCTCGAGTCGAAGCAGAAGCTGATCAGCCGTGGCCCGACGGGTGTCCTGCACGCCATCGCCGACCACGTCGTGGACAAGTACCTGCACGTGGCCGACCTCATGCAGGCCGAGCTCGAAGAGGTCGAGGCGGCCGTCTTCGCCGAGGTCAGCTCCCGCGACATCAACAGGATCTACCAGCTCAAGCGCGAGATGCTGGAGCTCAAGCGGGCGGTCGGACCGCTCCAGACCCCCTTCAACGCCCTTCCTCAGCGGCGCAGCATCCCCTCCGAGATGCGTGAATACTTCCGCGACGTCGGCGACCACCTGTCCCGCGTGTGCGAGCAGGTCCAGGCCTCCAACGAGCTGTCCGACTCGATCCTGCAGGCCGCGCTCGCGCGGTCCAACGCCCTCGCGAACGAGGACATGCGCAAGATCTCCTCGTGGGTGGCGATCATCTCGGTCCCCACGATGATCGCCGGGATCTACGGGATGAACTTCGACCACATGCCCGAGATCAAGTCCGTGTACGGCTACCCCGTCGTGCTCGGCGTGATGGTCGTCGCCTGCACGCTCCTGCACCGCGCCTTCCGCCGCAACGGCTGGCTCTGACCGCCCTTCCCCCCGGGACGCCGTCGCGCGCGTCCCGGTGGGCGTGCCCTGCTCCCTCCGGGAGGCGGTGCGAGGTCCGATCTCCGCCGGAGGTCCTCGCCGGGAGATCGCCAGAATCATCCTGTACTCGGAACATCGAAGGACGTGACGTGCACAGGATCATCGACCTGAAGGTGCTCTATTTCGGGACCCCTGTGGTCCTCATCGGCTCCCGCAACGAGGACGGCTCCCCCAACCTCATGCCGATGTCGTCGGCGTGGTGGCTGGGCGACCGGGGCGTGCTCGGGCTCGGCGACAGCAGCCAGACGTCGCGGAACCTGCGCCGCGAGGGCGAGTGCGTGCTGAACCTCGTGCCGTCGACCATGGTCGCGGCCGTCGACCGGCTCGCCCTGCTGACCGCCAACCCGCAGATCCGGGAGTACCGGCGGAATCAGGGATACCGCCACGAGCGGGACAAGTTCGGCGCGGCCGGGCTCACCGAGCAGGCCGCGGACCTGGTGCGGGCACCCCGGGTCGCCGAGTGCCCGATCCAGTTGGAGTGCGTCGTCGAGACGGCGCACGAGATCGGCACCGGCACGAACACGACCGCCTTCACCGTGAGGGTGGTCCGCGCCCACGTCGACGAGGAACTCGTCATCCCCGGCAAGGAGTACGTGGACCCGCTGAAGTGGGACCCGCTCATCATGAAGTTCTGCGAGTTCTTCGGCGGCGGGAGGAACGTCCACGCCTCCCGGCTCGCCGAGGGCTGGGCCATGCCCCACGACCTCCGGCCCGTCACGGGCTGAGCTCGCGGCGAGGAGAGGAAGGCGGGACCCGGCCGCCGTCCACGCGGCCGGCCTTCAGCAGGGCCGCGATGTCCACGACGCGGCGGGCCTGATGACGGGCCGCCTCCAAGGACACCTCACCGGGTGCGCCGTCGCCGGACACGTGCGAGGTGCCGTACGGATTGCCTGACTTGAACTGGACGGGGTCGGTGTAGCCGGGAGGCACGATGATGCCGCCCCAGTGGTAGAAGGTGTTCCCCAACGCCAGGAGCGTGGATTCCTGCCCGCCGTGGGCCGTGCTGGAGGCGGTGAAGGCCGAGTACACCTTGTCCGCGAGCTTGCCCTGATACCACAGGGGACCGGTGGTCTCGATGAACGCCCTGAGCTGACCGGCCGGGTTCCCGAAGCGGCCGGGGGTGCCGAACAGCACCGCGTCGGCCCACTCCAGGTCGTCGTGGACGGCCTCGGCGACGTCGGCGGTGTCCCGGAGGTGCGCGGCCCACTCCGGTCTGGAGCCGACGGCTTCGGGTGGGGCGGTCTCCGCGACCTTGCGCAGCCGCACGCGTGCGCCGGCCTTCTCCGCGCCCTCGGCGGCGGCTCGCGCCAGGGCGTACACCGTGCCCGTGGCACTGTAGTAGACGATCGCGACGTTCACGGGTTCCATGATCGGTTCCCTCTCCTCGGGGTGGGTCTCAGCGGTACGACGACACACCCCCTCGGGATGTGAGGTGACGCCGACCTCACATCCGGGCGGGTCGTCTCGTCGAAACGGGTGAGGACGGATGCGACCAAGGGGGGCCGGCGACACCATGACCAACGAGTCCGAGCCGGAAGGGCTCGACCCGAGCCTGCGCGTGATCACGGGCGAGCGGCGCCGGCTGCTGAACCTCGCCTACCGGCTCCTCGGCTCCCTGGCCGACGCCGAGGACGTCGTGCAGGAGACCTACGCCCGCTGGTACGCCATGTCGCGGCAGCGGCAGGAGGCCGTCGAGTCCCCCGGCGGCTGGCTGACGACGGTCGCCGGACGCATCTGCCTCGACCTGCTCGGCTCGGCGCGAGCCCGGCGGGAGCGCTACGTGGGGGAATGGATTCCCGAGCCGCTGCCCGAGCCCGCGGAGTGGGCCGACGGGCGGCCGGGCGGTGCCACGGCCGACCCGGCCGACCGGGTCACGCTGGACGAGTCGGTCAGCATGGCGTTCCTCGTCGTGCTCGAGTCGATGACCCCGGCCGAGCGGGTCGCGTTCGTCCTGCACGACGTCTTCCGTTACTCCTTCGCCGAAGTGGCCGAGGTCGTCGGCCGCACCCCGGCGGCCTGCCGCCAGCTGGCCTCCTCGGCCCGCCGTCGCATCCGCGACGCGCAGGCCCCCGCGACCCCGGCGGCCCGGCGCGCCGGCATCGTCAGGGACTTCAAACAGGCGTGGGAGGCCGGGGACATCGACGCCCTCATCGGCCTGCTCGCCCCCGGCGCCACGGCGACCGGCGACGGCGGCGGACTCGTCAGTGCCGAGCCGCGGCCGGTCGAAGGCGCCGAGCGGATCGCCCGGTTCTTCGCGGACCGGGCCGGTGCGGTGCCCGGCGTGACGATCGTGGAGCGCACGGTCAACGGCCAGCCCGGTCTGGTGGCCCGGCAGGACGGCGTCACCGTGTCGGTGATGGCGTTCGACGTCGCGGGCGACCGGATCACGCACATCTGGGCGGTGCTCAACCCCGACAAGCTCCGGCCGTGGACCACGCGCTGACGACGACGGCATCCGCGTCGACACGTACGCTTCATGACCGCAATCATGAGCAATCAGTCATTGCGGTATGTCAGATGATGTTGTTAGGTGGGGGGAGCGGGCCGCTCGACACATCGACCGTTTCCACTCTCGCAGGAGCGTGTCATGACAGAGGCGACACCCCGGTTGGCGACTTTCCCCCTGGCGCGCGAACGCGCCTTCGATCCACCGGACGAACTGGCGCGCCGCCGCGACGAGGCGCCGGTCCAGCGGATGACGTACGCGGACGGGCACGAGGGCTGGCTGGTGACCGGCTACGCCGAGGCGCGCGCGATCTTGGCCGACAACCGCTTCAGCACCCGCCCCGAACTGCTGCACTCGCCGATCCCCCAGCGCGGCGAGTTCAGCAAGGAGCCGCTGACCCCGGGGTTTTTCCTGCGCATGGACGCGCCCGAGCACACCCGCTACCGCCGTCTCCTGACCGGCCAGTTCACCGTACGGCGGATGAAGCAGCTCGAACCGAGGATCCACGAGATCACGGAGAGCCGGCTCGACGCCATGGAGCGTGAGGGCGCCCCCGCCGACCTCGTCGAGTCCTTCGCACTGCCCATCCCCTCGCTGGTGATCTGCGAGATGCTCGGCGTGCCGTACGAGGACAGGGAGAAGTTCCAGCGCGACTCGGCGGTGCTGGTGAACCTGGACTCGTCGATGGAGGACGTCCGGGCGGCGGTGCAGGACCTGCTCTCCTACCTGCACGGCCTCGTCGAGCTGAAGGCGAAGGAGCCGGGCGACGACATGCTGAGCGGTCTGGTCGCGGGCGGGGAGCTGACGACCGAGGAGCTCGGCGGCGTCGCGCTGCTGCTGCTCATCGCGGGGCACGAGACGACCGCGAACATGCTCGGCCTCGGCACGTTCGCGCTGCTGACCAACCCCGGACAGCTCGCCGTCGTGCGGGACGACCCGGCCGCCGTGGACAACGCGGTGGAGGAGCTGCTGCGCTACCTCAGCATCGTGCACATCGGGCCGACCCGTACGGCCTTGGAGGACGTGGAGGTCGGGGACGCCCTGATCAGGGCGGGCGAGTCGGTGACGCTGTCCCTGGGAGCGGCGAACCGGGATCCCGAGCGGTTCGAGGGCGGTGACACACTCGACGTGACCCGGCCGGCGCACGGGCACCTGAGCTTCGGGCACGGCATCCACCAGTGCCTGGGCCAGCAGCTCGCCCGGATCGAGATGCGCATCGCCTATCCCGCCCTGCTGCGCCGCTTCCCCAACCTGCGCCTGGCCGTGCCGGCGCGGGACGTGCCGCTGCGCGCCAAAATGGCGATCTACGGTGTGCACCGCCTGCCGGTGCTCTGGTGAGGAAGGCGCTGGGGGAACGATGAAGATCAAGGCGGACACCGGCCGGTGTGTCGGTGCGGGGATGTGCGCGCTCACGCTGCCCCAGGTGTTCGACCAGAGCGAGGACGACGGGACGGTCGTGGTGCTCGACGCCGAGCCCCCGGCCGCCCTCGGACCCGCCGTGAACAGGGCCGTACAGCTCTGCCCGTCCGGAGCGCTCTCCGTTGGGAGGTGAACGCGTTGAGGAGTGAACGCGTGGAGGGCTGAACGCGCGCGACACGCTGGGCCGGGTGACGCTCAGCGACTTGACGGGCACGATCCGATGCTGTTGGCTGGTAACCGGCTGTGCAAGCCATTCTTGTGGGTGACCCTGGAGCCCCGTCCCGGCCGTCGAAGGCCCGGGGCGGGGCTCTTCCCCTGTCCGGGGACGCTCTGTCTCAGGCCCCGACTGTCCGCAGCGGGGTCACGGCATCGGGCAGCGGCAGACCGCGGGCCTTCCACAGGCGGCGCATGCGGTCGGGATAGTCGGTGACGATGCCGGCCACCCCCATGTCGATCAGCCGGTCGGCCTCGTCGGGCTCGTTGACCGTCCACACCACGACCGGAAGGCCCTGCCGGGCCGCCCCGGTCATCAGCGCCTCGTCGACGAGCACACGGTCGGGGGACAGCGTCGTCGCCCCCACCGCCGCGGCCGCCGCCGCGAGGTCGCCGCCGGCCTCGCCGAGGCGGATGCCGTTCATCCAGGCGGGAGTCATCGTGTCGCGCTCGACCAGGGCGTAGCGCCGCTCGACCATCGGCCTGGCGATCTCCAGGATGCGCCAGTCGAAGCTGAGCAGGGACGCCTTCGAGAGCCGGTCGTGCCGGTCGAGTTCGTGCACGACCTCCTCGACGAACCGGCGCGGGTCGGCGCACAGGCCGGGACGGGTGGGATCGGACTTCAGCTCGACGTGGAGGCGCACGTTGTCCGCGCCGAGCGCGCCGATCAGGCCGAGCACCGCTCCGAGCGTCGGCATCCGGGTGTCCGGCAGCGGCACCTGCGTGAGCGCGAAGCGGTCGTCCGGCCGCTCGGGCAGCCGTACGCCGACGTCGAGGGTGCGCAACTGGGGCAGCGTGAGCGCGATGATCGGCTTGCCGACGTAGGGGAACATCTCGTCCCCCGGCGCGGCCATCCCCGTGTCGGCGCTGGTCACCGGGGACACGTGCAGGTCGTGGGTGAGCACGAGCTGCCCGTCCGCGGACATGGCGACGTCGAACTCCAGCGCGTCGACCCCCAGCTCCAGCGCGAAGGCCAGGCCGGGCAGGGTGTTCTCGGGCCTCAGGCCCCGGGCGCCACGATGCCCGTGCAGCTCAACGTATCCATGCACAGCGGCGTACCTTACCGCGTCGCCCGTCCGCGGCCCGGAACCCTCCGGTTCCGGGCGCGTACGCCACGAATCATCAGATGAGGGGACGAATCTGGATGGTCTGGGTCCGGCCCGGACCGACGCCGATGGCCGAGATCGGGGCGCCGCTCATCTCCTCCAGCGCCCTGACGTACGCCTGCGCGTTCGGCGGCAGGTCGTCGAACGTCTTGGCGCTGGTGATGTCCTCCTGCCAGCCGGGCAGCTCCTCGTAGATCGGCGTGGCGTGGTGGAACTCGGTCTGCGTCATGGGGATCTCGTCGTGGCGGACGCCGTCGACGTCGTACGCCACGCAGACCGGGATCCGCTCCAGCCCGGACAGCACGTCGAGCTTGGTCAGGAAGAAGTCGGTCACGCCGTTGATCCGGGTGGCGTACCGCGCGATGACCGCGTCGAACCAGCCGCAGCGGCGGTTGCGGCCGGTGGTCACGCCGTACTCGCCGCCGGTCTGGCGCAGCCAGTCGCCCTGCTCGTCCAGCAGCTCCGTCGGGAACGGCCCGGAGCCCACACGGGTCGTGTACGCCTTGAGGATGCCGATGATCCTGGTCAGGCGGGTCGGCGGGATGCCCGAGCCGGCGCACGCGCCGCCCGAGGTGGGGGAGCTGGAGGTGACGAAGGGGTAGGTGCCGTGGTCGATGTCGAGCAGCGTGCCCTGACCGCCCTCCAGCAGCACGACCTTGTCCTGGTCGAGCGCCCGCGAGAGCACGAGCGAGGTGTCGGCGATGTGCGGGCGCAGCCGCTCGGCGTAGCCGAGGTACTCCTCCAGCACCTTCGCCGGGTCGAGCCCACGGCGGTTGTAGATCTTGGTGAGGATCTGGTTCTTCTCGCCCACCGCGGCCTCGATCTTCTTGCCGAGGATGCCGGGGTCGAGCAGGTCCTGCACCCGGATGCCCATGCGGTAGATCTTGTCGCCGTACGCCGGGCCGATGCCACGGCCGGTCGTGCCGATCTTGGCCTTGCCGAGGAAGCGCTCGCTGACCTTGTCGATGGCCTTGTGCTGGGGCATGATCAGGTGCGCGCTGGCGGAGATCAGCAGCCGCTCGCAGGAGATGCCGCGCTCGGCCAGCCCGTCGATCTCGCTCAGCAGCACACCGGGGTCGACGACCACCCCGTTGCCGATGACCGGCACCACGTCGGGCGACAGCACACCCGTCGGGAGCAGGTGCAACGCGTACTTCTGGTCGCCGATGACGACGGTGTGGCCCGCGTTGTTGCCACCCTGGTAACGCACGACGTAGTCGACGTCACCACCCAGCAGGTCGGTGGCCTTCCCCTTGCCCTCATCGCCCCACTGGGCGCCAACGAGAACGACAGCCGGCATGGTCTAACTCCCGCACCAAGACGAAAGCCCCTGACGCAAGCGCGCAGGGGCCTCTTGCACACAGAGACTACCCGAGGGGCATGCCGCGGGTGAACGCGGTCTTAACTCGCGAGACGACCGCCGCGGCCGGGGCTCCGTGTACGGAAGTCCGTCAGTGGCCGGCCGTCAGTGGTTGGCGGACAGCGCCTCCGCGGCGGCCGCGCTGCTGTCACGCAGGAACTGGGCGCAGCGCTCGGCCTCGTCCTTCTCGCCGATGGCGTTCGCGGCCCGGGCGAGGGCGTTCAGGCAACGCAGGAACCCCTGGTTCGGCTCGTGCTCCCAGGGGATCGGCCCGTGGCCCTTCCAACCCGCCCGGCGGAGCTGGTCGAGCCCCCGGTGGTAGCCGGTACGCGCGAAGGCGTACGAGGTGACGGCGTGGCCCGCCGCGAAGTAGTCGTCCGCCAGGGCGCCCCAGGCCGCGGAGTAGGCGGGGAAGCGCGCGGCCACGTCGGCCGCCTTGGCGCCCGACTCGAGCATCTGCCGCGCCTCGGGGTTGTCCGGCAGCAGGGTGGGCGGCGGGCCGGCAAGGAGGTTCTCGTGCGTTTCCATGTGGACAGTTCTACCTGCCGAACACCCACAGGGGTATGGGCCGCCCGGCGGGAACGGAGATCGATACAAGAATGGATCTTCCGTTCCCGCGTTCTCCCTGGTCCGCGCCAGGGACGGGTGGCAGGGTCCCCGGCCGCACGGCCGGGGAGTGCGTCACTTGAGCTTGGTGCCCGCCGAGTTGAGCTGCTGGCACGCCTCGACGATGCGCGCGGCCATGCCGGCCTCGGCCGACTTGCCGTACGCGCGCGGGTCGTAGGCCTTCTTGTTGCCGACCTCGCCGTCGACCTTCAGCACGCCGTCGTAGTTGCGGAAGATGTGGTCGACGATCGGGCGGGTGAAGGCGTACTGCGTGTCGGTGTCGATGTTCATCTTCACCACGCCGTACGAGATCGACTCGCGGATCTCCTCGAGAGTGGAGCCGGAGCCGCCGTGGAAGACCAGCGAGAACGGCTTCTCCTTGCCGTACTTGGCGCCGACGGCGTCCTGGATCTCCTTGAGCACGCTCGGGCGCAGCTTGACGTGGCCCGGCTTGTACACGCCGTGGACGTTGCCGAACGTGGCGGCCACGATGTAGCGGCCGCGCTCGCCCAGGCCGAGGGTCTCGGCGACGGCCAGCGCGTCCTCCGGCGTCGTGTAGAGCTTCTCGTTGATCTCGCCGACGATGCCGTCCTCCTCACCGCCGACGACGCCGATCTCGATCTCGAGGACGACCTTGGCGGCGGCGGTCTTGTCGAGCAGCTCGGAGGCGATCTGGAGGTTCTCGTCGAGCGGCACGGCGGAGCCGTCCCACATGTGCGACTGGAACAGCGGGTCCTGGCCGCGCGCCACGCGCTCGGCGGAGATCTCCAGCAGCGGGCGGACGAACGAGCCGAGCTTGTCCTTCGGGCAGTGGTCGGTGTGCAGCGCCACCGTCACCGGGTACTTCTCGGCGACCACGCGGGCGAACTCGGCGAACGCCACCGACCCGGTGACCATGTCCTTCACGGTGGTGCCGGAGAGGAACTCCGCGCCACCGGTCGACACCTGGATGATCCCGTCACTTTCCGCCTCCGCGAAGCCGCGCAGCGCGGCGTGCAGGGTCTGCGACGAGGTCACGTTGATCGCCGGGTACGCGAAGCCGCCCGCTTTGGCGCGGTCGAGCATCTCGGCGTAGACCTCTGGAGTCGCGATAGGCATGCGAAGTCATCTCCTTCTGACGGTATGCGGCGTGGCAAGTATCCCGAAGGCCGAGCCGATCGGGAAAGCCGGGGCGGTTCAGGGCGCCGGAAAGCCGCGGTCATTCCGCGATTCGCGGTTTTCCACAGCTGCGCCGCTTCTCAGTCTCATCTCATCGGGGACAGGTAGGCTCGCCCCGTGGACGTGCTCTTGGACCTTATTGACCCGAAGTGGTGGCTGAGCATGCTCGGCGCCTTCGCGACGATCGGCGTCATCGCCATCGTATTCGCAGAGACGGGGCTGCTCGTCGGGTTCTTCCTGCCCGGTGACTCGCTGCTGGTGACCGCTGGAATTTTCAGCACCGCGGCCGCGGCGCACGGATTCGGGATCGCGCCCCTGTCGCTGCCCGCCCTGCTGATCGGCGCGCCGCTGGCGGCGGTCGCGGGGGCGCAACTGGGCCACTTCCTGGGGGCGAAGGTCGGCAGGAGGATGTTCGACAAGCCCGACTCCCGGTTGTTCAAGAGGGAGCACGTCGAGAAGGCGGAGTACTACTTCGAGAAGTTCGGCCCCGCCAAGGCCGTGGTCGCCGCGCGGTTCATGCCGATCGTCCGCACCTTCATGAACCCGGTGGCCGGTGTCCTGGAGATGGACGCGCGACGGTTCTTTCTCTGGAATGTCGTCGGCGGCGTCGTCTGGGTCGAGGCACTGCTGCTGCTCGGCTATTTCCTGGGCAGCAAGGTCGAGGGCATCGACAAGTTCATCCTTCCCGGCGTCTTCGTGATCGTCCTGCTGTCGATCATCCCGATCGTGCGCGAGGTGATGAAGAACCGCCGGGCCGCCGCCGCCGTCCCCAAGGGCCGCCACCACGCCGGCCGGTGACCTCGCCCCTCGCGGGCGGATGACCTGCGGGAAGTGCTAACGCACAAGAAGTGACCGACGAGTACTGAGATATGCCTCACAACCGCTACTCTCCCGGTTGTGGGACGCCACAGGTCTGATCCCCTCGGTATAGCCAGGCTGGCGCTGGTCGGCCTGGCGGTCGTGCTGCTGCTCGCCGTCGTCGTGATCGGCGCGAGGGCGCTGCTGTCCACGTTCGGATCGGAGGAGCCCGCGGCCGGCGCGTCCTCCACCCCGTCGGCGCAGCCCTCCGCCGAGCCTTCCGCGGAGCCCTCCACGCCCCGCGTGCCCACCGTGCGCGTGGTGTGCCAGGCCGACCGGTGCCCCGTGTTCGTCCGGGTGCCCGGCGGCGACGTGCTCATCGACCGGGACCTGGCCCGGGGCGAGCAGGCGTCCTACTTCGAGCCTGAGCTCGACGTCGTCCTCGACGACGCGAGCACGGTCCAGGTCTTCGAGAACGGAACCGCCAGGTCCCCCGGGCCGCCCGGCGAGCGGCAGGCGTTCAGCGTTAAGAAAGCCCCAGATCAGTGAGGGAGTAGGCGGAGCGATACGGCACACCGGTCGCGGCCAGCGCCTCGTCGCCGCCCCGGTGCACGATCGTCGCGATGCCCACGACCTGGGCGCCGGCCTCGCGCAGCGCCTCCACGGCGGTGAGGACGGACCCGCCCGTCGTGGTCGTGTCCTCCACCGCCAGCACCCGGCGTCCGGCGACGTCGGGGCCCTCGATCCTGCGCTGCAGGCCGTGCGCCTTGCCCGCCTTGCGCACCACGAACGCGTCGAGCGTGCGTCCGCGGGCCGCCGCGGCGTGCAGCATCGCCGTCGCCACGGGGTCGGCGCCCAGCGTGAGTCCGCCGACCGCCTCGTAGTCCAGGTCCTCGGTCAGATCCAGCATCACGCGGCCCACGAGCGGCGCCGCCACCCCGTCGAGGGTGATGCGGCGCAGGTCGACGTACCAGTCGGCCTCCTTGCCGGAGGACAGCACGACCCGGCCGTGCACGATGCCCTTGTTCTTGATCTCGTCCAGCAGTCTCTCGCGGTCACTCATGAGGCTCAGCGTACGGCCGGTCGCGCCACGCGGGCCGTACGGGTCCGGCGGCCGGACACGGCGTGCGACGACTACGGAGAGTAAAGAGGTCTCAGCGGTTTAGCCAGGACACGGACTGCGGAATGTATCGCCGTGCAACTCATCGTAATCGCGAGGTCGCAATGCGTAGAGAAGTCCGGCATACCGACATGGAACTGCTCGAGGCCGTGCGGGGAGGCGACACGGCGGCGTTCGGGACCCTCTATCGGCGGCACTCGGCCGCCGCGCGGTCGCTCGCGCGGCGGATCGCGCAGAGCGAGGACGCGGTGGAGGACCTCCTCGCGGAGACCTTCGCGAGAGTGCTGGAGGTGGTGCGGCAGGGCGGCGGCCCCGCCTCCGCGTTCCGGCCCTATCTCCTCGCGTCGCTGCGCCGCTACGCCGCCACCGGAGTGGCCGACCTGGCCGACGGCGACTCGCTCTACGTGGACCCGGAACTCGCCGGGCTGGAGCGCTCGCCGCTCGCCCGGGCGTACCGCTCGCTGCCGGAGCGCTGGCGCGCGCTGCTGTGGCACGTGGAGATCGAGGGCGGCAGCCCCGCCGACGCGGGTCCGCTGATCGGCCTGTCGGGCAGGGCCGCGGCCGACCTCACCCGCAGGGCCCGCCGGGGCCTGCGGGAGGCGTACGTGCGGCTGCACCTGGAGGACGGTCCCCGGGCCGAGTGCCGGCCGATCGTGTCGATGATCCTTCGCTATCTCGAGAGCGGCCTGCCCAAGGGGGAGGCCGCCACGGTCGACGCCCACGTGGCCGAGTGCATCGACTGCCGGTCGGTCTTCCTCCAGCTGGTCGACCTCACGCAGGAGTTGCGGGCCGTCGTCGGGCAGCTGGTCGCCGGGCCGGCCGTGGACGACTACCTCGCCGGCCTCGCCACCTCCACCACCGCGCGCTCGCGGACGTACGGCGGGGTGCGGACGTGGCTGGAGGCGGCCCGCCATCACCTGGGGGTGGTGAAGAGCCGCGCAGACCGCCACATGAGGGGGGTCCTGCGGGCCGCGCGCGACCGGCCCGCGGGGCGGGCGCACGAGCTGCTCCGGGGGGCGTACGCCCAGGCCCGGACGACGACCCGGCGCGCGTACGCGAGGGCCGGCGCGCTGCCGAGGGCCGCGTACGGCGGGGCGCGGACGACGGCTCGGCGCGTGTACGGGAAGGCCGGCGCGCTGCCGAGGGCGGCGTACGTCCGGGTGCGGGCGGCGCTGGCGCGGTTGTCCGCACTGGTGCGGAGCGTGCCGACGCCGCATCGGGCGGTGCTGGGAGGCATCGCCGTGGCCGGCCTCGCGACCGCCGCCTTCCTGCTCGTCGCGCAGCCGGCCGAGATGCTGTCCGCGGGCGGCTCCGGGGAACGCGCCCCGGACCGGCCGCGGCCCGCGGACGGCGCGGCTTCGTCGCGGGCCGCGGCCGGTGACACCGGATCGGCGGGGATTCCGGTTCCGTACGATCGGCCGAGGCCGCATGCGGTGACGTCCGGGAGCGCCGCCGACCAGCCGGACGCGGGCATCGCGCTCGGCATGCCCGAGATCACCGGCAGAGCCACTCCCGGTGCCGATCAGGGGGTGCCGCGCGAGGAGACCACGGAAAGGCGGCCCGCTCCCGACCGCGCGGGTGCGGAGCGCGCCGGCCGCGAGCGCGGTGAGCACACGGTCGCCGGCACGGGCGGCGGGGGACAGGTGAACCGGCGTCCGGCGGGCGGACGCCCGGTGGGGGAGCAGGGCACGGTCACGGCCCTCCCGCGCCGCGAGCAGGGTGCCGGCCACGCGGATGCCGCGCGGGGCCCGGTTCCCGAACGGCAACGGGTGCGGGGTCAGCTCTCCCGGCATCCCTACCAGGCACATCCCGAGCAGGCCCGTGCCCGGGCCGGCACCCGCGCCGCGGCGCAGGGCGGCGCGCAGACGGGCTCGCGGCAGGAGCTCGGGGCGACTCGTGACCGGCGCGAGGCACAGGCCCGCCAGGCCGCCACGGGGCGCACCCCGCTCGTACGGCAGGGCGGCTCGCAGGCCGGGGAGCGCGGCCGTGAGGCCCATGGGCCCGCCCGATCGACGGGCCGCAGCGACGCCGGCGCCCGGAAGGCCGCGGGAAGCCCGGGGAAGGCGAAGGAACCAGGGGGCGGGAGAAGGGCGAAGGAGGCGCTCGCCGTCGCCGTCGATCCGCTCGGCGCACTGCTGCGCGGCCAGCCCGGGCTCGTCGCCGTACGACTGCGCAACGCGGGCGACGCCGCCACCGATGACGTCACCGCCCAGGTGACTCTGCCGCCCGGCGTCCGTTACCTGGGCCAGGACGGGCGGGGTGGTGCGGCGGGCACCTCGCGACAGGGCCACGAGGCGAAGCCGGGCGCCCTCGGGCAGAACGGCGCACGGCAGGACGGCGCGGAGCGCGGCAAGGCCGGGCAGGGGAGCGCGGCGGATAGGGACGCGGAGCGTGACAAGGCCGGGCAGGGGAGCGCGGCGGATAGGGACGCGCAGCGTGACAGCGCCGATCGGGGACATGCGGCGGGCGAGGGCGCGGACCGCACGCGGACGCGGAGCGGAACGGGCGACGGCTGGTCGTGTGAGGGGTCGGGGCGTGTGGTGCGGTGTGCCCGGGGACCACTCGCCGCCGGTGAGGTCACGGCGATCTTCCTGAAGGTGGCGGTGGCCGCGGACGCTCCCACGGGACGGGCGTTCGAGGTGCGGGTGCGGGCGGGGCTGCTGGAGACCACCGCCGAATCGACCGTGGGCGTGCGCGGCTCGGGCGCGGCGGCGCGCTTCGCCGCGGACGGCCGCATCGCCGCGCGAGTCGTCGGCAACGTGCTCGTGGGCTCCGCGGCGTCGTCCGGCGGCTGCGGCGCAGACGCGGGCGGCCGCGGCCGGAACTCGGGCGTCAGCGTGCCGGTCGACCTCGACAGGGACCCCTCGACGGGCACGTCCAGTTGCGCCGACCTCCAGCTGCCGGCCGGAGGCGAGGTGTTGTGGGCGGGCCTCTACTGGGCGGGCGGTGGGCGGGGGGCGGTGCCCGCGAAGGACATCCGGGTGCGCGCTCCGGGCAGGCCCGGATACGCGACCCTGACCGCCGCCGAGGTCGCCCGGCGGGACCTGCCGGGCGGCTCCGGTTATCAGGCGTTCGCCGACGTGACCTCCCTCGTCCGCGCGGCGGGCGGTGGCCGCTGGTGGATCGCCGGCGCCCCGGCGCGTGCGGGTACGGTCCGGCACGCCGCCTGGGGTCTGGTGGTGATGGCCGCGGACGTGCGGCAGCCGTACACGCGGGTGGTGGTGCTGGACGCCGCGGCGGTGATCGGGAACGAGGAGAGGGCTCTGCGGCTCCCCCTCGACGGTCTCGCCCCGGACGGCGCGCCCGCGCGGATCGACCTGATGGTCTGGAACGGCGAGGGGGTCAGGGCGGGCGTCGTGACCATGGGGGATCGCGAGGACCGGCGCGGTCCGGGCACCCTGGGCCGCGCGGACGCCGGAGGCGTCGCGGTCGACACGCTCCACGCTCTCCTGGGACCACGTCCCGCGCTCCAACTCGCCACCAGACGCGACCCCGTCTTCTTCGGCGTCGCGGTCGTGAGCGCCCGGACGTGGTCTTGACATCCCCTGACTGGGCCGCCCGGCCGTCGCCGTCCCGCGTGTCCATGGACTCCGCGGCTCATACCCGTACGAGGGCGGCCGTGCGATAACAAATTGGTGGGAGGCGATACCTGGACAAACTGGTACGGTCGGCGTGAACGCTTCCGACCCCAGGGGTGTTGGCGTCCCCGATCCCCCACCAGGCGGGCGATGGCTGAATCGCCGGGATTCAGCCTCGCGGGAACACACGCTTGACTACCCTGAGAGGGCCACGTAGGAAGGGCGGTGTCGCGTGGATCGCTGCGCGCTGTTCGTTGACGCCGGCTACTTGCTGGCAGACGGCGCGATGGCCGTCCATGGGACCCGCCATCGCGAGGCCGTCTCCTGGGACTATCCGAGCCTGCTGCAGTTCCTGACGACCCTGTCAAGAGAGCGGACGGGCCTGCCGCTTCTGCGCTGCTACTGGTACGAGGCGACCGTCGAGGGCCGCCGTACGCCGGAGCACGACGTGCTGGCGGACATCCCCGGGCTCAAGCTCCGTCTCGGCCGCATCCGGCCGGGCCGCAGGGAGGGCGTGGACGCCCAGGTCCACCGTGACCTCATGACGCTGGCGCGAAACAACGCCGTCTGCGACGCGGTCGTGGTCAGCGGCGACGAGGACCTCACCCAGGTGGTGAGCGACGCACAGGACCTCGGCATCCGCGTGACCGTCATGCAGATCGCCACCGACGGCGCCTGGTCGGCGGCGCGCACCCTGCGCCAGGAGTGCGACGACCTCATCGAGATCGGGAGCGGCCATCTCCGGCCGTTCGTCACGATGCTCACCGGGGCGGACCCGAGCCCCGGCGCCGGCAACGGGCAGTCCCACGGCAACGGCCTCGTCCCCCACGGCGGAAACGGATCGCTGTCCAACGGGACCCACCTCAACGGATCCCAGCAGAACGGGACACAGCACAACGGGACACAGCACAACGGGACACAGCAGAACGGGACGCCTTCGCAGGGCAGCCACGCCGCCGGCCTCCACGGCGGCGCGGTGACGGGAGCGCACGGCGGCGCCCCGCCGCAGGACCTGAGCGTTCCCGGGACGGCCCTGAACGCCACCCAACCGCACCCCACGGGGACGCACACGGGAACACCGGGCACGGGAAGCCACAGCGCCGGGTCGCACGGTGTGGGCAGCCACGGAAGCGGCGCCCACGGCGCAGGCTTCCAGGACACCGGGTCCCAGGGCGCCGGGTCCCAGGGCGCCGGCTCCCAAGGCATCGGCTCCCAGGGCGCAAGCATGCACGGGACGGGCGCACACAGCGGTGGGCGTTCCTCCGCCGCGCACGCGCGTCCGGCTCTGCCGGCGCAGCCGTCCCCGCCGGCCTACAACGGATACTCGCCGGAGTCCCAGCAGCCGCCCGCCCAGCCGCGCCAGGCGCAGCCGCCCGTGAGCACACCGCTGCCGGCTCCCCCGGCGTCCGCCCCGCCGTCGCCGCCCTCGGGGGCCCAGCCGCCGTCGAGCAGCCCGCCGCCGAACACTGCGGTGCAGAGCCAGCAGTACGGGTCCGGCCACGCCGGCTACCCGCCCTCACAGCTGGGGCCGTACACGGGCCCGCAGCCCGCTCCGGTGCCGGTGCAGACCGGAGGCACCACGACGCTCGCCGAGGCGGTGAAGGCGGCGCACAAGGAGGGGCACGACTTCGGCGAGTCGGTCGCCCGTGACGCCCCCGCGCTGTGGCTGGAGGCCGTGCTCGCCCGCAAGCCCCGGATGCCGTCCGACCTCGAGGCCCGCCTCCTGCAGGGGTCCTCGCTGCCGATCGACTTCCTGCTGCACGACGAGGTCAGGCACGCCCTGCGCCGCGGCTTCTGGGACGCCCTCGAGCGCGCCCGCCGCTGACCCGGCCGTCCTTTCCGGGGCGGCTCATGGCGCGGCTCAGCCGAGAGCGTCGAAGCCGGCCCGCAGGTGGGCGACGCGTTCGGTCAGTTCGGCGACCGCGCCGTTGAGGGGCGCGTCGGCGGACTTGTCCGCCAGTTCGCGCACCCTCCGCAGCTCGTCCTCGACGGCGGTGACGCGGCCGGCCAGCTCGGCCAGTACGGAGGCGTGGTCGCCGCCTTCCGGCAGCTCGTTCGACAAGCGTTCACGCAGCAGTGCCGCCTGCTCGGAGAGCCGCCGGTTCATCGTGTAGAGCTCGACGAACACGGCGACCTTGGCGCGCAGCACCCAGGGGTCGAACGGCTTGGTGAGGTAGTCCACCGCCCCGGCGGCGTACCCACGGAAGGCGTAGTCGGGGGCGCTGTCGACCACGGTCAGGAAGATGATCGGGATGTTCCTGGTGCGCTCTCTCCGCTTGATGTGCGCGGCGGTCTCGAAACCGTCCATGCCGGGCATGCGTACGTCGAGCAGGATGAGGGCGAAGTCGGTCGACAGGAGGGCTTTGAGCGCCTCCTCCCCGGACCGGGCCCGTATGGGCACGACGTCCAGCGAGCTGAGGATCGCCTCCAGGGCGATCAGGTTCTCCTCACGGTCGTCGACCAGCAGGACCCTGGCGCGGTCAGCCATCGATCACGTCTCCTGGGCGTCTCGGGACTCCGGGGCCGGCACACCCCTCGTTCGTTCTGTGCCCCCGCCGCGGCCGCGCATGAGCCATCCGCGCAGCCGCTCGAGCAGCCGGTCGACGTCGACGGGCTTGGGCACGTAGTCGGACGCGCCGGACGCGATGCTCTTCTCGCGGTCGCCCCGCATGACCTTCGCCGTCAGCGCGATGATCGGCAGGTCGGCGAACTGCGGCATCGTGCGGATCGCCGAGGTCGTGGCCCAGCCGTCCATCTCGGGCATCATGATGTCCATCAGCACGAGCGCCACGTCCTCGTTGCGTTCGAGCTGCTCGATGCCCTCGCGGCCGTTCTCGGCGTACACCACGGTCGAGCCGTGCCGCTCCAGCACGCTGGTCAGCGCGAAGACGTTGCGGATGTCGTCGTCCACGATGAGGATCTTGGCCCCGGTCAGCGGGTCGTCGCCCTGCCAGTCGTGGCCGTCCACCAGCGGCGTGTACTGCGGGACCGGCAGGTCGGTCGGGAGCGGGATCTCCGGGAGGATGTCCCTGATGTGCAGGTCGGGCACCTCGTCCTCGCGTCCCTCCGGTTCGGTGGGCGTGGCGATCGCGCCGCCGTCGGGTGCGGCGAGCGGCCCCGAGTAGTCCGGGGGCAGGTACAGCGTGAACGTGCTGCCCTCCCCGGGAACGCTCTGGACGTGGATCTCGCCGCCGAGCAGGCGGGCGATCTCCCGGCAGATCGACAGGCCGAGGCCGGTTCCGC
This sequence comes from Microbispora sp. ZYX-F-249, assembly GCF_039649665.1. Lineage (NCBI taxonomy): Bacteria > Bacillati > Actinomycetota > Actinomycetes > Streptosporangiales > Streptosporangiaceae > Microbispora > Microbispora maris. Next base: position 72,386 of record NZ_JBDJAW010000019.1, read on the forward strand.
CGTACTTGCGGCTGGTCGTGCCGTCGGCCTGGCGGAACTGCTCGAAGATCACCTCGAGCTTGTCCGGCGCGATGCCGATGCCGGTGTCCACGACCCTGAAGGCCAGCATGTCCTCCGGTGAGCCCTGCAGCTTCTCGTCCACATAGGGGACGTCGGCGGGCGCGCGGGTCACCTCCAGCCTGACCTCGCCCTCGTGGGTGAACTTCACCGCGTTGGACAGCAGGTTGCGCAGCACCTGCTGCAGCCGCTGCTCGTCGCTGCGCACCTCGTGCGGCACGGAGGGGTCGACCTGGACCGCGAACGACAGGCCCTTGTCCTGCGCGAGCGGGGCGAAGGTCGCCTCCATGTAGTCGACCAGCGCGGACAGCGACATCGCCTGCGGGTGGATGTCCATGCGGCCCGCCTCGACCTTGGACAGGTCGAGGATGTCGTTGATCAGCTGAAGCAGCGCCGAGCCTGCGTCGTGGATCGTCCGGGCGAACTCGACCTGCTGCGGCGTGAGGTTGCCCTCGGCGTTCTCCGTCAGCAGCTTGGCGAGCACGAGCAGGCTGTTGAGCGGGGTGCGCAGCTCGTGGGACATGTTCGCGAGGAACTCGGACTTGTAGCGCGAGGAGACCGCGAGCTGCTCGGCCCGTTCCTCCAGCGTCCGCCGGGCCTGCTCGATCTGGAAGTTCTGGATCTCGATGGCGCGGTTCTGCTTGGCCAGCAGCGCCGCCTTGTCCTCCAGCTCGGCGTTGGACCGGCGCAGCTCCTCCTGCTGGCGCTGGAGCTCGTCGGAGCGCTCCTGCAGCTCGATCGCGAGCCGCTGCGACTCGGTGAGCAGGTCCTCGGTCCGGGAGTTGGCCATGATCGTGTTGATCGTGACGCCGATGGTCTCGACGAGCTGGGTGAGGAACGCCAGGTGGACCTCGCTGAACTGCCGGAACGAGGCCATCTCGAGGACGCCGAGCACCTTGTTCTCGAAGAGGATCGGCAGCACGACGATCTGGGCCGGGTTCGACCGGCTGAGCCCGGTCTCGACCGTGATCGAGTCGACCGGCACGTTCTCCAGGATGACCTGCTTGGCCTCCAGCGCGGCCTGGCCGATGATGCCCTCGCCCAGCTCGAAGCTCGGCTTGGGAGTCGAGCCCGGCTGGATGCCGTACCCGGCGATGAGGTTGAGCCGGCCGTCGTCGTACAGGTAGCAGGCGCCGTGGCTGGCCGAGACGAGCGGGGTGAGCTCGCTCATGATCAGCCGGGCGACCTCCATCAGGTCGCGGTGGCCCTGCATCAGGCGGGAGATCCTGGCCAGGTTGGACTTGAGCCAGTCCTGCTCCTGGTTGGTCTTGGTCGTCTCGCGCAGGGTGGCGACCATCGTGTTGATGTTGTCCTTGAGCTGGGCCAGCTCGCCCGGCGCCTCCACGGTGATCGACCGGGTGAGGTCGCCCCTGGCGACCGCGCTGGTCACCTCGGCGATCGCGCGCACCTGAGTGGTCAGGTTGCCGGCCAGTTCGTTCACGCTCTCGGTGAGCCGCTTCCAGGTGCCCTCGACGCCTTCGACGCGGGCCTGGCCGCCGAGCTGGCCCTCCGAGCCGACCTCGCGGGCGACGCGGGTCACCTCGGAGGCGAAGGACGACAGCTGGTCGACCATGGTGTTCATGGTGCTCTTGAGCTCCAGGATCTCGCCCTGGGCGTCGACGTCGATCTTGCGGGTCAGGTCGCCGTTGGCGACGGCGGTGGTGACCTGGGCGATGTTGCGCACCTGGTAGGTGAAGTTGTTCGCCATCGAGTTGACGTTGTCGGTGAGGTCCTTCCAGACGCCCGACACGCCGGGGACGCGCGCCTGGCCGCCCAGGCGTCCCTCGGTGCCGACCTCGCGGGCGACGCGGGTGACCTCGTCGGCGAAGGCGGACAGCTGGTCCACCATCGTGTTCATCGTGTCCTTGAGCTCCAGGATCTCGCCCTGGGCGTCCACGGTGATCTTCTTGGACAGGTTGCCCTGCGCCACGGCGGTGGAGACGACGGCGATCTGACGAATCTGCGACGTCAGGTTGTTGGCCATGAAGTTGACGTTGTCGGTGAGGTCCTTCCAGATGCCCGACACGCCGCGCACCTGCGCCTGGCCGCCCAGGCGTCCCTCGGTGCCGACCTCGCGGGCGACGCGGGTCACCTCGGAGGCGAAGGACGACAGCTGGTCGACCATGGTGTTCATGGTGCTCTTGAGCTCGAGCATCTCGCCCTGTGCGTCGACGTCGATCTTGCGGGTGAAGTCGCCGTTGGCGACGGCGGTGGTGACCTGGGCGATGTTGCGCACCTGGTAGGTCAGGTTGTTCGCCATCGAGTTGACGTTGTCGGTGAGGTCCTTCCAGACGCCCGACACGCCCTTCACCTCGGCGCGGCCGCCCAGCTTGCCCTCGGTGCCGACCTCGCGGGCGACCCGGGTGACCTCGTCGGCGAACGCCGAGAGCTGGTCGACCATCGTGTTGAGGGTCTCCTTGAGCTCCAGGATCTCGCCCTGGGCGTCCACCGTGATCTTCCTGGACAGGTCGCCCTTGGCCACGGCGGTGGAGACGACCGCGATCTGCCGCACCTGCGAGGTCAGGTTGTTGGCCATGAAGTTGACGTTGTCGGTGAGGTCCTTCCAGACGCCCGACACGCCGCGCACCTGCGCCTGACCGCCCAGCTTGCCCTCGGTGCCGACCTCGCGGGCGACCCGGGTGACCTCCTCGGCGAACGCCGAGAGCTGGTCGACCATCGTGTTGACGGTGTGCTTGAGCTCCAGCATCTCGCCGACGGCGTCGACGGTGACCTTGCGGCTCAGGTCGCCGCGGGCGACGCCGGTCGTCACCTCGGCGATGTCGCGGACCTGCGCCGAGACGCGGTCGGACATCGTGTTGACGGCCTCGGTGAGGTCGCGCCAGCTGCCCGACATGCCGCGCAGGTTGGCCCGGCCGCCCAGCTTGCCCTCGGTGCCGAGGTCGCGGGTGACCCGCGTCACCTCCGAGGTGAACAGCGAGAGCTGGTCGACCATGCCGTTGATGGCCTTGCCCAGCCGCCGTACCTCGCCCCGGGCCGCGCGGTCCACGTCGATCCGGCGGGACAGGTCGCCCTTGGCGACGGCGTCGATGACGTCCGCGGCGCCGCTGACCGGCGTCACGATGGCGTCGATGAGGTCGTTGACCGAGCCCACGCTCTCCGCCCACGCGCCGACGCCCGGCCCGGGGCTGAGCCGCTCGGTGAAACGGCCCTCCTTGACGATCTCGCGGCGGACCCGGGCCAGCTCGTTGGCCAGGTGCTCGCGCCGGTCCGCCACCTCGTTCAGCAGCAGCCGGATCTCGCTGAGGATTCCCGGCGGGGCGTGGGACACGCGCCGGCGGAAGTCGCCGTCCCGCCATGTGATGAGCGTCTCCAGGAAGGGGACGAGGTCGGATTCGCGGTAGACCCGTTCGGTCCCGGCCAGCTCGGCGTTGGCGGGCGACATTTAGCCTCCTTTACCCCGATCGGGGCTGACGCGACCAAGGCATAGGGCCTCATACGGCCTGTCCAGCCGCGGACTCCATGCCAGTCTGTCACGTTCGGAGGGATGCGGGGCCCCCTTGCTTGACCCGAGGTCAGCCGGAAGTGTGGTAAGCACAATGGTGGTGACAACTAGCCCTCGGGCCGTTCTGGCGGCATCCTTCACGCCAGGCGAGACGGCCGTACCCGAAGCGAAGCGGTTCACACGCGAAGTGATGACAGCGTGGGCCGCCATGTCGGTGTACCCCGAGGCCGAGCGCCTGGTGGGGGAACTCGTCGTGAAAGCGGCGGGCGCGCCCTTCGAGGTCGTGTGGCTCCACCACGGCGAGTCCATCCAGGTCGAGGTCAGGGAGAAGGCGGACGGCCAGGATTTCGGGCCGCCGGCCGACGCCGTCACCTGGGGCGTCACGTTCACCTCGTCGCTGCGCACCCGCTGGGCCCGGCTGGACCTGCCGGGCGGGGAGCCGGTGCAGAGCGACGAGTGGCTGCTCGAGGCCGCGCACGGCCCGGGCTGGCTGGGGTTCCTCGCGGACGCGAGCGACCTGCTCGCGGGCACGCTCAACCCGGAGATGGTCCCGGCGATCGTCGCGCAGATCGTGGTGCCGCGCCTGGCGAGCTGGTGCGCCGTCTACACCGCGCAGGACGGGTCGGGGGAGCTGCGGCCCGCCTATCTCTGGCACGCGGACGAGACCCAGATCGACGCCATGCGCGACGAACTGGAGGAGATTTCGCTGCCCGCGGACGACGACCCCGCCGTGCTGCCGATGAGCGAATGGCAGGCGCTGGCGTACCCGCTGACCGCGCGGGGGCGGCGGCTCGGCGTGATGTGCCTGGGCCGGCGCGACCGCTTCCCCGACGAGGCCATGCAGATCGCCGAGGACCTCAGCCGCCGCGCGGCGCTCGCGCTCGACAACGCGCGTCTGTACGCCCAGCAGGCGGCGGCCAACCGGGCCCTCCAGCGCAGCCTCCTGCCGCCCGACGAGCCCACCACGCCGGGGCTCGACTTCCACGTGATCTACGAGCCGGCGGGGGAGAACAACGAGGTCGGCGGCGACTTCTACGACCTTTTCCCGATCGCGGACGGGGTCTGGCGCTTCGCGATCGGCGACGTCTGCGGCACCGGGCCGGAGGCCGCCGCGGTCACCGGGCTGGCCCGTCACACGCTCCGGCTGCTCGCCCGCGAGGGGTACGGCGTGGCCGCCGTCGTGGGCCGGCTCAACCAGGCCATCCTGGAGGAGGGGGAGCGCGCCCGCTTCCTGACGCTGCTGCACGGCCAGATCACGGTCTCGCCGGAGGGTCTCGACATCCGTCTCGTCTCCGCCGGGCATCCGGAGGCACTGCGGCTGCGGCCGAACGGCGAGGTCGAGGTCGTCGCCTCGCCGCAGTCGCTGCTCGGGGTGTTCCCCGAGGCGAAGTTCCAGGAGGACAGCCTGCGCCTCACTCCGGGCGACGTCCTGCTGGGCGTGACCGACGGGGTCACCGAGCGGCGGTCGGGCGACCGGCTGCTCGACGACGACGGCGGCCTGGCCAAGCTCCTGGCCGAGTGCGTGGACCTGTCCGCCCGCGCGGTGGCCGAACGCATCCGCCGCGCCGTACAGGACTTCGCGCCCGTGCCGAGCGCCGACGACCTGGCCATCCTCGTCCTGCGCGCGCCCTAGACCCTAGGCACGGCCCAGGGCGCGGACGGCGAAGTCGATGGACGCGGCCATCCTGCGCACCCGCTCCTCGACGACCGGCGTGCCCGGATCGGCGTCGTACCGGTACACCGCCGCCTCCCGGCCGTGGCCGGCCAGGGCCCGGAGATAGCGCTCGACCTGCCGGGCCGGGCAGCGCCGGTCGTCCGCCCCCGTGATGATCAGGAGCGGCGCCTCCACCATGTCGGCGTACGTGATCGGGGAGGACGCGGCGTACCGCTCGGGCACCTCGGCCGGGGAACCGCCCAGCAGCGCCCGGTGCACCGCGCGCATGCATTCGGCCTCGTCCTCGTACGCCGCCGCGTGGTCGGCGATGGGGGCGGCGGCGATCCCCGCCGTCCACGACTTCGGCTGGGTGCCGAGCGCCAGCAGGGTCAGGTAGCCGCCCCACGCCGTGCCGGCGAGCACGAGGCGGTCCGGGTCGGCGATGCGGCGCTCCACCGCCCAGTCGCGCACCGCCGCCACGTCGGCCAGCTCGATGTGGCCGATGTCGCCGCGCAGCGCGTCGCGCCAGGCGGAGCCGTACCCGGCCGATCCCCGGTGGTTCACCCGGATCACGGCGAAACCGCTGTCGACCCACGCCGCGACCTGCGGCCGGAACGAGTCGTCGTCCTGGCCGCCGGTGCCGCCGCCGAACCCCGGCAGCGCGCTGCGCAGGAGGAACACCGTCGGGTACGGCGCGGCCACCCGCTCGGGCCGGGAGACGAGGGCGTGGATGCGCCCGCCCGGGCCCTCCACGTCGATGTCCTCCAGCGGCACGGACGGCGGCGGCGTGCGCCCGGGGCTGAAGACCACGTGGCCGTTGCTCGACCTGACGACCGGCGGATGGGCGGCGCTCGACCAGGCGTACTCGACGGTGCCGTCGGGGCGCGGCGCCGCCGCCTCGATCACCCCGTGCGGGCTCTGGATCGGGGTGAGGCCGCCGCCGGCGAGGTCGTAGCGCAGCAGTTCCGTGCGTCCCCGCTGGCTGTGGATGATGAGCAGGGCTCGTCCGTCGTCGTACCAGTCCGCGGAGATCTCGCCGCGCACCCGCAGCCAGATCTCCCGCTGCTCGCCGGTCACCGGGTCCCATACGAGGGGTTCGCGGCGGCCCCGGCGCTCGTGCAGGACGAGCAGGCGCCGGTCGCCGGGGACGGGGGCGAACCTGCAGCCGGTCACGCCTCTGCCCGGACCGTCGTTCAGCTCGGCGACCGTCGAGCCGTCCGCCCTGACGACCCGTACGGCCGGGTGCAGGGCGTCGCCGTGCTCGCTGTGGTTGACGGCGATGAGCGAGCCGTCGAGGGACATGTCCGCGACCGCGGCGTACTCGTCGTGGCGGTACACCGTGACCGGCTCGCTCCCGGGCCGCGCCAGCAGGATCTCGAAGCCGTCCCGCGAGGAACGGCCGACGGCCGCGGCGCCGTCCGAGGCGAGCGCGAGCCCGCACGGGTGGCCGGGCGGTATGGCCAGGGGCTCGTCAGGGCCGCCGTGGAACGGCTGGCGCGACCACACGCCGTATCCGTCGCCCCGGCCGTCGCGGGCCGTGCCGCCGTGCGTGTGGCGGTCCGTGTTGTGGCCGTCTGTGTGGCAGTCGGTGTCGCAGTCGGTGTCGCCGAACCACCAGATCCACCGGCCGGCGGGGTCGATCGCGCCGTACCGCGTGCCGTGGGCGCGGTCGGTGACCTGGCGGATCTGCCCGCTCGACCGGTCCCAGGCGTAGATCTCCCACGCGCCGGAGGCGTTGCCGCGGTAGACGGCGCGGTGCGGCGCCTGACGCGCCCACGTGGGCAGGGTCACCCGCGGTGCCCGGAACCTGGCCTGCCAGCGTTCCTCGGCCTTCATGCCGGCCCTCCCCTGTGCTCCTACGGGGTCGGGTTCAGTATGTCCCGCGAGAGACGCAAATGACTGACAAATAGGTGATGTCGGGACCAAGTCGGCGCGGACGCCGCGTCAGGACAGGTCCAATCCGGCGAGCTGGGCGCGGCTGGCCACGTTCAGCTTCGGGAACGCCCGGTAGAGGTGATAGCTGACGGTCTTCGGGCTGAGGAACAGCTGCGCGCCGATTTCCCGGTTGGTCAGGCCCTTGGCGGCCAGCCGTACGATCTGCAGCTCCTGCGGAGACAGGGCGGACAACGCCTCCCCACGCGCGGCCGGGGAGCCGGTGTCTCCGGTGGCGCGCAGCTCGGTGCTCGCGCGCTCGGCCCACGGACGGGCGCCCAGCCGCTCGAAGGTCTCCCACGCGGCCCGCAGATGCGGCCGGGCGCTGCCCTTGTCGCGCTCCCTGCGCAGGCGCTCCCCGAAGGCGAGCCTGGTGCGGGCCGCCTCCCAGGGGCGGCCGCTGCCGGCGTGCAGCCGTACGGCGGTGCGGAAGTGCTCGTGCGCCCGCTCCCCGTCGGGTTCGACCAGGGCGCGGCACCGGTGCAGGACGGCCGTCGCCCAGTCCTGCCCCGAGGCCGTCGCCCACTCCTCGAACCGGCACAGCGGCTCGTGTGCGGGCAGCCCGAGCCGTACGGCCGCCTCGATCTGGTCGGGGGCGAAGTAGACGGCCTGGATCTGGTGGCGCACCGGGCCGGTCATGGCGGCGTCGAGCCGGTCCAGCGCCTCGGCGTACCGGCCCCGGCCGAGGTCGAGCAGGGCCGGCGCCCACTCGGCCCAGGCGAGGCCGTTGACGATGTGGTTGGCGTCGAAGCGGTCGCGGCAGCGGGCGGCGAGCTCGGCGCAGCGGTCCGCCTCACCCCGTACGGCCGCGAGCCACGCCAGCGTGCCCTCCAGGTAGCCGGCCCGGTTGCGCTGCCCGGTGTCGGAGATGAGCCGCAGGCCCTCGGCCGCGGTGGCCTCGGCGTCCCTGAACCTGCCCAGGTACAGCTCCGCGGCGGCGAGCGTGACATGGACGAGGGGGAGCTTGCCGACGTCTCCGGCGGCCCGGCACTCGGCGGCCATCGCGGCCGAGATGTCGTGCCCGGTCCGGAAATCGCCGACGAGCGGGGCCACAAAGGCCGCGTTGATCCGGAACGTGTGCGCGCCGGAGGTCATCCGGCCGCCGCTGGCGACCATGTCGCGCATGATGGGCACCCCCTGCGCCGGTCCCTGCCGCAGCAGCACGGCCGCGCCGGTCACGGCCTGGACGGCGGGGTCGAGGCCGTCCCCCGGACGCAGGTCGAGCTCGTGCAGGCGTGCGGCCGCCTCGGCGACCCTGTCCGGGTCGCTGAGCTGCCAGGCGTTGCGCGCGGCGTCGGTCAGCATGAGCCCGGCCGCGATCCGGTCCTGACGCGACTGCCCGCCGGAGCCCTCGGCGTCCGTATCGGCATCGGCAAGTGCGGCCAGCTCCTCCGCGCCCTGCATGAGCAGGTCGTGCGCCAGGTAGGGGGCGCCCTCGTCGAACGCGATCCGGGCGCGCAGCTCACAGAGCCGGGCGCGCGAACGGGGGTCGGTGACCAGCTCGGCGGCGCGTTCGACCAGTTGCTTGGCCCGGCCGGCCTGGCCCGCGTCGGCGGCGGCGACGGCGGCCGCGGTCAGCCGCCCCGCCTTGCGCGCGCGGTCCTCGGTGAGCTCGGCGGCCCGTTCGAGTGCGGCACAGGCGGCCGCGTCGCCGTCGCGGTCCCGGGCGCGCCGCGCGGCCTGCTCAAGCGCCAGTGCCGCCGTCTCGTCGGGGCCGGTGGCGGCGGCGGCCAGGTGCCAGGCCCGCCGGTCCGGCTGATGCTCCAGCAGCCGGGCCAGGACCGCGTGGACCTCCAGCCGCAGGTCGTAGGTGCCGTGCCGGAAGGCCGCCGCGCGCATGAGCGGGTGGGTGAACGTCACCCGCCGGCCGTCGATCCTGATCAGGCCGGACTTCTCGGCCACGCCCAGGGCGGCGGGCGCGACCCCCAGCTCCCGCTGCGCCCGTACGATCACGTCCAGGTCGCCGCCGTCGGTCAGCGCGGTCAGCAGCAGCGCCTGCTGGGCGTCGGCGGGCAGCTCGGCGATGCGCGCCGTGTACGCCTGCTGGATGCGGTCGGGCAGCGGCAGCGGGCTCCGGTCGTAGGCGGGCGGGGCCGTACGCGGGAGTTCGAGCAGGGCGAGCGGATTGCCGCAGCTCTCCTCGATGAGGCGGTCGCGGGTGCCGGGAGCGAGCCCGGGGGCCGCGTGGTCGAGCAGCGCGGCGGCGCTGCCGGCGTCGATGCCCGGCAGCCGGTGCTCGGGCAGGCCGGAGGGGTCGAAGCCGTCACGCGCGGCGAAGATCATGACGATGCCCTCGGCGTGCAGCCGGTGGGCCGCGAACCGCAGCGCCTGCGCCGACTCCTGGTCGAGCCACTGCGCGTCGTCCACCAGGCACAGCAGCGGCCCGCCCTCGGCCAGCTCCGCCAGCAGCGACAGCACGGCCAGGCCCGTGAGGAGCCGGTTGGTCACCGGGGCCAGGCCGAAGGCGCCGCGCAGGGCGGCGGCCTGCGGCGCGGGCAGCGCGTCGAGCCGGTCGAGCCCGTGTCCGAGCAGCAGGTGGAGCGAGGCGAACGGGATCTCCGCCTCGGTCTCGACGCCGACGCCGCGCAGCACACGCATGTCGCGCACGTCCCTGGCGCGGTCGGCGGCGTACGCCAGCAGCGACGTCTTGCCGATGCCCGGCTCGCCCCGGACCACGAGCACGCCGGACCGCCCGACGAGCGCTTCGTCGAGCAGGCCGTCGATCACGGCTTGATCGGTCGCACGCCCCCACAGCACGCCGGAATCCTAGTGGCCCTGATCACGCCGAGGGCGGTGCATCCGGTGACGGCACCGGTCATGTGTCCGATACCGCCCGGACATCGTGATTCCTAGCGTGCTCAGGGTGGACAACACCCAAGCGGTCGATCTCATCGGGGTCACCAAACACTACGCACACGGCGTCACGGCGCTGGACGACGTCACGATCGGGTTCGGCGCCGGAACGTTCACGGCCGTGATGGGGCCCTCGGGGTCGGGCAAGTCGACGCTGCTGCAGTGCGCGGCCGGGCTGGACCGGCCCAGCGCCGGCCGGGTGGTCGTGGACGGCCGTGACCTGGCCGCGCTCGGCGACAGGAAGCTGACGCTGCTGCGCAGGGACCGGATCGGCTTCGTGTTCCAGTCGTTCAACCTGCTGCCCTCGCTCACCGCGGAGCAGAACGTCGGCCTGCCGCTGCGGCTGGCCGGGCGGCGCCCCGACCGGGAGCTGGTGGGGCAGAGCCTGGCCGCCGTGGGCCTGGCCGAGCGCGCCGGGCACCGGCCCGCCGAACTGTCGGGCGGGCAGCAGCAGCGGGTGGCCATCGCACGGGCGCTGGTCACCCGGCCCGCCGTGCTCTTCGCCGACGAGCCGACCGGCGCCCTCGACGCCAACACCAGCCGCGACGTGCTGCGCCTGCTGCGCACGCTGGTGGACCGGCAGGCCCAGACCATCGTCATGGTCACCCACGACGCCGTGGCGGCCTCGTACGCCGACCGGGTCGTGTTCCTGGCCGACGGCCGTGTGTACGGCGAGCTGCACGAGCCCACCGCCGAGCTGGTCGCCACCCGGATGCTGCAGCTGGAGGCGTCGTGCTGAGGATCGCCTGGTCCACGCTGCGTACGCGCTGGATCTCCTTCGCGGGCACGTTCGCCGCGCTGGCGCTGGGCGCCGCGCTGATCGCCGCGCTCGGCCAGGTGCTGGCCTCCGGGATCACCTCACCGCCGCGGGGGCCGCAGCGGTACGCCGCCGCGCCCGTCGTGGTCGTGCCCGACGGGACGCTCACCGTGGACACCTGGCGGGGCGGCAGCAGCGCGCCCCTGGCCGAGCCGCGCGGCCTCGCGGACGACCTGGTCGCCCGTTTTCCCGGCGCGGTGGTGGACCGGGTCTTCCCCGCGCGGCTCTCGGACGGGCCGCCGGCGATGGGCAGGCCCTGGGCGGCCGCCCGTACGGCCCCGCAGCCGCTCGTCGCGGGCCGAGCGCCCTCGGGGGACGGCGAGATCGCGATCAGCGCGGGGACGTGGCCCGGGCGGCGGGGGTCCGCCGCGGCGCGGGCGCCGGCCGGGACGCGGGTGCCCGTGGTCACCGCGACCGGGATCAGGACCTACCGGGTCGTGGGCGTCACGGAGGCGGGGCCGCAACCCACGGTCTTCTTCGCCGACGCGCACGCCGCCAGGCTGTCGCCGCGCGTGGACGCGCTCGCGCTGTGGCGGCCCGCCGCCGAGGTGACGAAGGCGGTCGCGGGGGCGGCGCGGGTGCTGAGCGGGCAGGACCGGGCGCTGGCCGATCCGTTCCGCGAGGCCGACGAGCGGGCGCGCAACAACGCCAACACGATCGCCGGCATCGCCGCCGGGTTCGCCGCCTTCATCGCGATCTTCGTGGTCTCGTCCACGTTCGCGTTCGCGGTGGGGCAGCGGCGGCGCGAGTTCGCCCTGCTGCGGACCATCGGCGCGACCGCGCGCCAGGTCAGGCGGATGATGTACGGCGAGGCCGCCCTCGTCGCGGTGGCCGCCTCCGCGGTGGGCGCGTTCCTCGGCCCGCTGGCCACCGGGCCGATCCTCGACCGGCTGACCGCGCTCGGGATGGCGCCGGAGTGGCTGGTGCCGTCCGAGTCGTCCGTACCGGCCTGGGTGGCCTTCGGCACCGGCGTGGTGGTCGCCCTGGCCGGCGTGGCCGCGGCCGCGCGGCGGGCCGGGCGGGTGCGGCCCGCCGAGGCGCTGCGCGAGGCGGCGGTGGAACCCCGCGCGATGACGTGGGGCCGGTGGATCGCCGGGCTCGGCCTGCTGGGCACGGCGCTGGTCAGCATGGCGGTGACCACGATCGGCGACCCGGGGTCGGCCACGAACAACAAGACCTTCATGCCGATCGTCATGCTGCTCATCGCCGCGCTGGGCCTGCTCGCGCCGGTCTTCGTGCGGCCCGTCACCCGCCTGCTCGTGGCGCCGCTGGAGCGGCTGCGCGGCGCCGGCGGCGTCGCGGTCGCGGGCGGGACGGCGGCCTCGGCCGGGCGGACCGCCGCCACCGCCGCGCCCGTCCTGGTCACCGTGGCGCTGGCGGCCTCCCTGCTGGGCGGGGCCGCGATGACCGACGCCGCCAAGGCCGCGGTGCAGTCCCGGCCGGTACGCGCCGGCTACCTGGTGCTCCCCGACGGCGACACCGGACTGGACCGGCAGCTCGTCCAGCGGCTGCGGGCCGTCCCCGGCGTGGACGTCGCCACCGAGACCGAGACCAGCGTGTACACCCTCGAGGGCGACACCCAGCTCATCCGCAGGCCGGCCCGGGCCGTCGAGCCCGCCACGCTCTCCACGGCGTTGTCGGTTCCGCTGGTCGCCGGGTCGGCGGCCGGGCTGCGCGACGACACGATCGTCGTCTCCCGGACCTGGGAGCTGAGCCTGGGGCAACGCGTGCGCATGTGGCGCGCCGACGGCAGCCCGGTCACGCTGACGGTGACCGGTGTGCTCGGGGACGACTCACCCGCCGACGCCTACGTCACGCCCGCCCACGCCTTCTCCGCCCTGCCCTCCGTCGCGTACGTGACGCAACGTCCCGGCGCCTCGGCTTCGGCCGTACGGGTCGCGCTGGAGGACGCCGTACGCGGCCACAACGCCCGCGCGATGAGCCGGGCGGAGTGGGCGCGGGAGTCCGGCGACCGGCAGGCCTCGGCCAGCCGGCTCGGCCTGCTGGCCGTGCTGGGGATCATGCTCTGCTACACCGTGATCGCGCTGGTCAACACGCTGCTGATGGCGGCCTCCGACCGGGCGGCGGAGCGCGGCGGCCTGCGGTTGCTGGGCGCGACGCGGGCGCAGGTGCTGCGGTACGTCGTGGCGGAGGCGCTGGCGGTGGTGGCCGTCGGAGTGGTGCTGGGGTTCGCGGCCACGGCGCTCGGCCTGCTGGGGCTGGGGGCGGCACTGCTGCGCCTGGCCGGCCCGTTCGCCTTCGACGTGCCCTGGCAACCGGTGGTCGCGGTGATCGCGGTCTGCTTCCTGCTCGGGGCGGTCGCGGCGGTCGTTCCCGCGATCCGCATCAGGGGTGCCGTGATACCGCGGTCGTGACCCGGTGACACCGGCGGCCGGGTCGGGAGCCGCACGTCGAGTCTCCGTGTGATGGCGGCGGTGCCGGTGGATAGTGGGACGGTGGACTGGCAGTCGATCTTCGCTCCGAGCATTCCGCTGCTGGAGGGGTTCGTCCGCGGCACGGTGACCTTCCTCGTGCTGCTCGTTCTCCTGCGCCTGGTCGGTCAGCGCGAGGCGGGCGGCCTGGGCATCACGGACGTGTTGCTGGTCGTCCTGGTCGCCGACGCCGCGTCGGCCGGTCTGCACGGCAAGGCCGAGTCGATCTCCGACGGTTTCGTGGTGGTCGTCACGATCCTGTTCTGGAGCGTGGCGGTCGACGCCGTCGCGTACCGGTTTCCGCGGCTGGCGGCGCTGCTGAAGGCCCGGCCCAGGGCGCTGATCGAGAACGGCAGGCTGAACCGCAGGGTGATGCTGCGGGAGTTCATGACCTACGAGGAGGTGCTGTCGCAGCTGCGGTTGCACGGCATCGAGGACATCGCGGTGGTCGACCGCGCGTACATCGAGCCGAACGGCCTGATCAGCGTCATCCGCGTGGACCGGGGGGAGAACGAGCCGGCCGAGCCGCCGGTCATGTAGACGCGGGCGGTCACGAAGGCACGGGGGGTTACGGAGCCGCGCGCGGTCAGGGAGACCGGCGGGTTCGCGAAGACGGGCGGGGTCACGGGGAAACGGCCCAGCGGGTGATGTGGAAGGACGCGGTCACCGGCACCGGGTCGGGCAGCGCGCCGATCTTCGCGGTCAGTTCCTCCGGGCGGGTGTGCCAGGCGCTCGGGCCCATGCCGACCACCGCCTCGACCTCGTCGTGGCGCAGCGAGAGCGCGATCTCCTCGGTCTCCTCCCCGATACGGATGAACCGGCCGCCCAGGGTGTCCTCCAGACGGCGGTCCTTGTCCTCGTCCACGTTCAGCAGGCCGAGCCGCTCGACGAGCGGGCTCAGGTGGCCGGGACCGGGCGTGACGACGACGAGGGAACCGCCCGGCCGCAGCACCCGGGCGAACTCCTCCGCGTTGCGCGGCGCGAAGACGTTGAGCAGCACGTCCACGCGGTGGTCGGCGACGGGGATCGGCCGCCACACGTCCGCCACGACGGCGCCGATGCGGGGATGCGCACGGGCGGCCCGCTTCAGCGCGTGCTTGGACACGTCGAGCGCGATGCCGGCCGCGGCGTCGCCGAGCGCCGCGGCCAGGTAGTAGCCGGTGCCCGCGCCGGCGTCGGCGACCACGGCGGCGCCCTCGCAGAGCCGGGCGAGGCGGCCGGCCAGCGGGGCGTAATGGCCCGCCTCCAGGAAACGCGCCCGCGCGGCCACCATGGCGGGTGTGTCGGCCGTGCCGGCCGGGCGGGTGAGCATGTTCACGTATCCCTGCCGCGCCACGTCGTAGGAGTGGCCGCGCGCGCACCTGACCGACCCGTCGGCAAGATGGATCGCCGTCCCGCAGGCCGGGCAGACGAGGTGGTCGATGACGTCGGCGAGCACCCGTCCATCATCCACCCCAAGCGGAGTGCGAACCGGCGACAAGCCGGCTGCAGGAGTACGGCAAGCCGCCGGAGTTTCCATGGACACGCAAGGAGCTTTTCGAAGGGGGAGACCGAGATGACCCGCACCCGCCGCCGCTGCCCGCGCTGCCGTACCGAGCTCGACGAGGGCCCGATCCTCTACCGCTGCGCCCACTGCGAGCGCGCCGTCTACGCCGCCGACCTCGACGACGACTACGCCCCCGTCGCGGCCGCCGCCCGCTGACCGACACCCGGCCTCTATGGTGGTGCGATGCCGCATGAGCCGAGAATCGTGTCCGGTGTCGAGATCGTCCCGCTCTGCGATGCCGTCGGCCCGATGAAGGAGCCGGTCCGCAAGCCGCTGCCCGAGATGTTTCCCGGCGCCACGTTCGCACCCGGCGAGGAATGGGTGCTGCACTTCCACTGCTACCTGCTGCGCGCGGCCGGCCGTACGGTCCTGGTGGACACCGGGATCGGTGGCGCGCACTCGCTCGCGACCTGGGCGCCGCTGCCCGGACGGATCGGCGCGGAACTGGCCGCCGTCGGGGCCGCTCCGGAGGACGTGGACGTGGTCGTGCTGACGCATCTGCACAGTGACCACGCGGGCGGCGCGGTCGTGGACGGCGCTCCCGCCTTCCCCGGCGCCCGATATGTGCTGCAGCGATCGGAGGTCGAGTGGGCCTCCGCCCAGGTGCGCGAGCTGATCCTCGATCCCCTGCGGGACCGGCTCGACGTCGTCGATGGCGACGCCGAAACCCTGCCCGGCGTCAGGGTGCTGCACACGCCCGGCCACACGCCGGGCCACCAGTGCGTCGAGGTGGGGGATGTGGTCATGAGCGGCGACGCCGTGCTCCACCCCGTCCAGCTCGCCGATCCCGCGATCCGCTACGTGTACGACGAGGACGCCGACCTCGCCGTACGGACGCGTGAGGACATCCTCGCCCGGGCCGCCGTCCTCGCCCCTTCCCACTTCCCCGACCCCTTCGTGTACCTGGAGTAATCACCTGATCGCTCTTCGCTCATCTTCTTGTTTTGCTCTTGGCTCTGGGTGCACAACGTACGTACGCGCTGGTCATGGGTGGCAAGGAGGAGCGCGTCAACCTGCGCGTGGACGCGGAAACCAAGCGGCTGCTGGAGAATGCGAGCGAGGCGGCCGGGGACACCGTCTCCTCGTTCGTCCTTGGTGCGGCGACTGCAGCGGCCCGCGAGCTGCTGGCGGATCGAACGGTGTTCCACCTCGACGAAGAGCAGTGGCAGGCCTTCGACGCGGCCCTGTCCCGGGAGCCTCGGGACGTGCCGGGGCTCGCCGAACTTATGAGAACTTCAACGGTTCTGGACGAAGGCCCGTGAAGCTGTCTCCGGTCGCCCCTGTCACGAGGGCCGACGATCTCGACGGCTTCGACTGCGGTTCTCCCGCCCAGAGCGAGTGGCTGACGCGTCATGCGCTGCAGGCGCACGCGAGCGGGGGGTGCCGCGTCTATGTCGTCCGCGACATGGGGTCCGGCAAGGTGGTGGGCTACTACTCGCTCACGGCCGGGACCGTCACTCCAGGCGAGGCTCCCGCGCGGCTGCTCAAGGGGGCCGGTCGTCATGCACAACCCGTGGTCATCCTGGCCCGGCTGGGTGTGGACAGAGCGGCACAGGGCATCGGGCTGGGACGGGCTCTCGTGGTGGACGCCCTCCGGAGGGTGGCGCGGGTGGCCGGCGAGATCGGTGTCCGAGCCATGCTCATCCATTGCGAGAGCGAGGCGGCGCGGGCCTTCCATCTGCGGCTCGCCGCGTTCGAGCAGAGCCCAAGCGACCCGCTGCACCTTCTGCTGCTGATGAAGGACCTGCGGCAGGTACTCGCCGGCGGCGCGTGGAATGACGTGATCGGTACGATCCCCGGCTTCACGGAAGCGGTGGACGTGGAGAGCAGCCGCGACAGCCGGCAGTCCAACGCCCTCTGACGTAGGAGGGCTCCGCTCAGGCGGGGGCCGGGGCCGGGGCGGGCGTGGGGTGAACGACGGCGCGGCGGCGGGTACGGGTCCTGTACCGGACGACCTGTACGGCCCCGAGCAGCCAGATCGGATACTGCACGGCGAACGCCCAGCGGAAGTCGTGCTGCAGGTCCATGACGACCCCGACGAGCGCGATCAGGGACATCGAGGCGGCGAAGCCGCCGCCGTTGACGATGCCGGTGGCGACGCCGATGCGCTCGGCCGGGTTGAACGTGCGGGCGTAGTCGAAGCCGATGACCGAGCCCGGCCCGTTCGTCGCGAGGGCCAGCATGAGCAGCCCGAGCGTCCACAGCGGGGCATGGCCGCCGGGCCAGAGCAGGACGAGCGTCCACGCGCCGGCCGTGACGCCGATGACCGTGAGCACCATCCACGAGCGGCGCAGCGGGAAGCGCCCGGCCAGATAGCCGAGCAGCGGCCCGCACGCCATCGCGAGCAGCGTCAGCGCGGTCAGCAGCACCCCGGCCGTACGCGGGGACAGGCCCTGTCCCTGCACGAGGAAGGGGTAGCCCCACAGCATCGTGAAAGCCGCGGACGAGCACTGGGTGGCGGCGTGCGTCCACATCCCGAGGCGGGTGCCGGGCTCGGCCCACGCCGCCCGCACTGCCGATGCTTGTGGTGCGCGCTCGGGCCGCCGGTCGCGGAGCCCGGCGGCGACGACGGCCAGGGCCACCACCCCAAGGCCCGCCGCGCACAGGAAGGTCGGCGTCCAGCCGTACGCGTGCAGGGAGCTGATCAGCGGCACGGCCGACACGACCGCGCCGAACTGGCCGATGATGCCGGTGAGCTGCACGAGCAGCGGGTTGCGGCGGGGCGGGAACCAGACGCTGACGACCCGGATCACGCTGATGAACGTCATGGCGTCGCCGCAGCCGACCAGCACTCTCCCGGCGGCGGCCGGCACCAGACCGGTGGAGACGGCGAACAGGAGCTGGCCGAGGGCCATGACCGCCGCGCCGGCGAGCAGCATGCGCTTGGACCCGAGGCGGTCGACCAGGACGCCGACGGGGATCTGCATGGCCGCGTAGACGAGCAGTTGCAGCATCGCGAGCGTGGACAGCGCCGCCGACCCGACCCCGAACCTCGTCGCCGCGTCGATCCCCGTCACACCGAGCGACTGCCGGTGGAAGACCGCGACCATGTACGCGAGCACACCGGCGGTCCAGTAGATCAGAGCTTTACGACTGTTTCCGCCCGTCTGCACCACGTGCACACATTTTACCGTTATGTACTTCTTACCCCTTGCGTGCCCCTATCTCAGGGAACAGCACGTGGCAGACGGAGCCGACCGGGCGGCTACCTCTTGCGCTTGGACGGGCGGCGTCCGCCCGGCTTGCCACCGCCGAAGAACGCCTTCACGCGCTCTCTGATGCTCTTCTGCTCCCCGGTGAGCCGGTTTGACGGCTCCTTGGCGAGCCAGGACAGGTTCTCGATGACGATCGCCTTCCTCCTAGGAGCCTCGTGGCGTGCGTTGTGGAGGGACACAAGCCTCCAGGCGAGCCAAGTAGTGATCGTGTGCTTCTTACCGAACGTCCGCTCGCTCGTGGTAAGGGCCGTCACGAGCAGAGAGTGCGCTCGCGCTTTCTCGCCATGTCCCGAAAGGGTGGTGGCGAGGCCGGCCATCGCCCTAAGCGTGTCGGGGTGGTGGTGGCCGAGGAGCCGGCGGCGGGCGTCGAGGACCTGTTCGTTGAGGGTGCGGGCCTGGTCGAGTTCACCTTGGTCGCGGAGGGTGGTGGCGAGGTTGGCCATCGAGGTGAGGGTGTCGGGGTGGTGGTGGCCGAGGAGTTGGCGGCGGGCGTCGAGGACGTGTTCGTTGAGGGTGCGGGCCTGGTCGAGTTCACCTTGGTCGCGGAGGGTGGCGGCGAGGTTGGCCATCGCGGTGAGAGTGTCGGGGTGGTGGTCGCCGAGGAGTTGGCGGCGGGCGTCGAGGACGTGCTCGGTGAGGTTGCGGGCCTGGTCGAGTTCACCTTGGTCGTGGAGGGTGGCGGCGAGGTTGGCCATCGCGGTGAGAGTGTCGGGGTGGTGGTCGCCGAGGAGTTGGCGGCGGGCGTCGAGGACCTGTTCGTCGAGGGTACGGGCCCGGCCCAGTTCGCCTTGTGCGTAGAAGGTGGCGGCGAGGCCGGACATGGCGTCGAGTGTGTGGAGGTGGTGGTCGCCGAGGAGTTGGCGGCGGGCGTCGAGGACCTGTTCGGTGAGGGTGCGGGCCTGGTCGAGTTCACCTTGGTCGTGGAGGGTGGCGGCGAGGCCGGATATGGCGTCGAGTGTGTGAGGGTGGTGGTCGCCGAGGAGTTGGCGGCGGGCGTCGAGGACCTGTTCGTTGAGGGTGCGGGCCTGGTCGAGATGCCCTTGCCTGCGGAGGGTGGCGGCGAGGTTGGCCATCGCGGTGAGGGTGTCGGGGTGGTGGTCGCCGAGGAGTTGGCGGCGGGCGCCCAGCACCTGCTCTTCCAGAATTCGAGCCTCTTCGTACTGTCCGGCGTCGGACAGGAGGGTCGCCTGATAGGCGACGGCGGTGATGGTTTCGAGATCATCCCGCCCGAGCGTCACGGTGAACTCGTGGACAAGGCGATCCTGTAGCTGCTTGGCCTGTGTCAGGTGACCTTGGTGATAGAGCGCCTCGACCAGGTCCCGGCCGACACGGAGAGTGTCGATGTCGTGAGGCCCGAGGGCGCGGGTCCGGGTCTCGTAGACCTCCTCCTGTGCCTTCCGGGCCGCTGCTAAACGGCCCTGCGCCAACAAGAGCAGACCCTGGGTGTTGCGGCAGCGGAGATACTCGGGGTCGTCGTGCGGCATTCGTCCGGCCACGGCCAGGGCGTCCTCGATCACGGACTGTGAGTGGTCCAGCCGCCCGCGCTGCAGCAAGTATCGGGCGACCCGTTCCAGCAGGCCGGCCGTCTCCTCCGGTGCGACGCCCAGCCGTACGACATGCTGCGCGGCGGCGACGGCGTGGGCGAGCATCGTCTCGCAGTCGGGCCAGATCTTCGGATCACGGACGTCGTCGGGGAACGCCACGGCGATGGTGGCCAGCGCGAGCCCCGCCCAGCGCGGCTCCTCCGCGCCGAGGTCGGCCCGGGTGACCGCCTGCACGATGCGGTGAATGGACAGCAGACCGTCTTCGGTGTCGGCCAGCGAATACTTTCGCAGGGCCCGCGTCACGTCGAGACGGCGTAGGGGATCGGTCAGGGCCTCGGCGAGGTCGGCGGGCGTGTCCGGCACCGGGGTGAGCCGGGACAGCGGGATGGCCTCGGCCCCGAGAAACGCGGCGAGGCGGAGCAGGGCCACCGCCGCGACGGACTGGGACGCCAGGCGTTCGAAGGACACTCGCCAGGTCGAGGCGATCGTCGCCTCGTTGTCACCGGCGCGGCCCTGTCTGAACAGTTCCGGCGACTGCTGCTGCAACTGGCCGAGGTAGTCGGCCGCCGACATGCCCTCGGCGATGACACCGGCCGCCTGGGCCAGCGCGAGAGGCAGGCCGCCCAGGGCCTCCGCCAGCTCTCGCGCCGTGTCGGCGTTGGTGACCCTGCCCTTCCGCTGCAGGTATTCCACTGCGGCGGCGGTCGGCAGGACCTCCAGGTGCCGCGCCTCCGCATGGCGCCAGTCCCGCAACCGGGAAGTGATCAGCACGTGGCCCAGGAGCCGGTCGGGGAGAAGCGGGAGGATCTGCTCCGGGTCCTCGGCGTTGTCGAAGATCAGCAGCCAGTCGCGGCGGCGGTGAAGCATCTGACGGAGCGCAGGGACCGCCTGGTCGTCCTGGTCGAACGGCAGGCCCAGCTCCTTGGCGAGCTCCGCGTAGTCCCCGCGCAGGGTCGTCGGGTCCTCGGCCCGCACCCACCACACCACGTCGTACGCGCTGCCGTACCGATGGGCGTACTGGATGGCGAGCTGGGTCTTGCCCAGGCCGCCGAGCCCGGTGATCGCCTGGATGGCGGAGGCCGGGCGGTTCGCGCGGAAGGCGCGGTACAGGTCCGTGAGCTCGTTGTCCCGCCCGACGAAATCCGGGTTCGGGCGTTGCCCGCGCAGCTGCCACGCCTCCGGGTCGGCGGCGGGGAACCGGACACGCTTTCCCGCTGCCTTGGGGAAGCCGCCGCTCGCCACGCGTTCGGCACGTTCGGCCACCCCGTTCAGCAGGCGCCGCCGGGCCTCGTCCTCGTCCACGTCGCGCAGGTCGATCGGCACGTACGCCGCCAGCAGCGGCGGTCTCTCGCACTCGGCCACGAGGACGGGGATGAGGGCCCGATCCTTGCCCTCCGCATCCTGCGACTGAGCGGCGGCCCGTACGGCCGCTTGGACGGCCTCGGCGGCGCCCGACAGCAGGCAGAGCGTGTGGCGGCTCCGGGCAAGGGCCTCGTCGAGCTTCGCGAGCAGGTTGTGCCCGGGCCTGAAGTCCCATGGCTTGAGGATCACGCCGTAGCCGGCGCCTTCCAGCTCTACGGCGATCCACTCCGCCCACTGCACGTCGTCGTCCGCGTGACAGATGAAGAAGTCCGCGGTGTGGTCGTCCCGCACGTGACCTCCGAGACTCACCGGCGTGCGCCGCCCGGGAATCCGGGAACGCGCGGGGTCCGGGCGATCGAGGGGGAGACCCCGGACAGGAGCCGGTCCCGCGCCTCGGCCTCCTCGACTTCCACCAGGTCGATGTAGACCAGCGGTCCGAGTAACGGGGCGACGTCGCATTCGGCCACCCGCACCGGTATGAATCCGCGTTCTTTGCCGAGCAGCGTCTGACGATAGGCCGCGGTCCATTCGGCCTGGGTGAACATGGAGCTCAGGTAATGGGGAGACAGCACGCCCAGAACATGGCGGCAGCCGGACAGCGCCTTGTCCATTTCCGCCATGAAGTTGTCCCCGGGCCGGAAGTCCCAGGCCTGGATGGTCGTGCGGTAGCCGGCATCCTCAAGGGTGCGTGCGATCCACTTCGCCCAGGTTTCGTCCTTGCCGTTATAGGTGACGAAGAAGTCCTTTTCCCTGTTTTCGGTCGGGCCGTTCTCCGTCATGACGCCTCCGTCGCTGCCCTGATGTCAAGCGCCCCCGTCGCCGGTAACTTACCGGGAATTTCGCGCGAGAACGGTCCACACGAAAGAGCGCGGTGAACAGCGATGCGCCGGAACGGCAGGATCACCGTTCCGGCGCTTGCGGGCCGGAGTGTCAGACGAGGGCGGGAACCCGCTCCTCGGGGGCCTCCTCGGGCTCGTCGTCGCCGTGCGACAGCCGCGGCAGCCAGTCCAGCCATCGTGGCAGGTACCAGTTCCAGTCGCCGAGCAGTTTCATCGTCGCGGGCAGCAGCACCGCGCGGACGATCGTCGCGTCGATCAGCACGGCCGCCGCCAGGCCGACGCCCAGCTGCATGAACGTCAGCAGCGACAGCGTGGCGAACGTGGCGAACACCGCCACCATGATGAGCGCGGCGCTGGTCACCACGGCCGCGGTGCTCCTGATCCCGAACGACACGGCGTCCTCGGTGCTCATGCCCCTGTCGTACGCCTCCCTGATCCGGCTGAGGATGAAGACGTGGTAGTCCATCGACAGCCCGAAGAGGATCACGAACAGGAACAGCGGCAGCCAGTTGGTGATCGTGCCCGTCGAGTGGAATCCCAGCAGGCTCTCGCCGTACCCCTTCTGGAAGACGAGCACGAGCACGCCGTACGCCGCGGCGACGGACAGCAGGTTCAGCACGATGGCCTTGACCGCCACGACCACCGAGCGGAACGAGACCAGCAGCAGCACGAACGCCAGCAGCAGCACGAACCCGAACACCAGCGGGATGCGGCTGGTGAGCTGCTCGTTGAAGTCCATCGAGCCGGCCGTGTTGCCGGTGACGTGGGCGCCGGGCAGCGTGGCCGGCACGACCTTCTCCCGCAGGGTGCGGATCGCGTGCTCGGAGACCTCGTCCGCGCCGGTGCCCTTGATGCCGATGCTGATTCTCGCGACCGTCTTGTCCGGGTTGACGGCGACGGCGAAGGGCTCGTTGGCCTCGCCCGTGGCCAGCGCCTGCCGTTTGAAGTCCTCGATCCTGGCGGTGAACGCCGGCGTCGTCACGTCGGCCGCCTTCACCACGACCACCGCCGGCTCGTTGCCGCCGGGGAACGCCTTGTCGATCCGCTTGAACGTCTCGGCGATCTGGTAGTCGCCCTGGAGGTCGTCGATGGTCTGGGTGCCGGTCTTCAGGCCGAAGGCCGGGATGGCCAGGGCGGCGAGCAGCCCGCCCGCGAGGACGGCGGAGATGAGCGGGTGCCGCAACACCGGCCGCAGGATCGCGCCCCACACGCGGCTCTCACCGCCGCGCACCCCGAGGATCCGCCGCCAGGTGAGCCGGCCGCCGGTGAGGACGCGCGCCGTGCCGTGGATCAGCCGGGCGTCGATCTTGTCGCCGATCAGTGACAGCAGCGCGGGCAGCACGGTCAGCGAACCCACGACGGCCGTGAGCACCACGAGGATCGTGCCCTCGGCGAAGCCCATGAAGATGCCGTTGCCGGTGAGGAACATGCCCGCCATGGCCACGATGACGGTGATGCCGGAGATCAGCACGGCGCGTCCCGACGTGGCCGCGGCGATCTCGATGGACCGCTTCTTGTCGCGGCCCCTCGCCCGTTCCTCCCTCTCGCGCATGATGTAGAAGAGCGAGTAGTCGACGCCGACGGCCAGGCCGATGAGCAGCATGACGTTGGTGGTGGCCGAGTCGACGTGCAGAAGATGGCTGGTGAAGGCCAGCAGGCCGGTGGCCGCGAAGATCGCCGTCATCGCCAGCGCGACCGGGACGACCGCCGCCAGGAGCGCGCCGAACGCCGCGAGCAGGATGCCGATCGTGATGGGCAGCGAGAGCTGCTCGGCCCGGACGAAGTCCGCGTCGATCGCCTCGCCGATCAGCTTCTCGGAGCTGGCGGCGCCCGCCTCCTCCACGCGCAGGTCGGGGTGTGCCCCCTGCACCCCGGCCACCGCGTCGAGCACGGGCTGGATCCGTTCCTCCGCCGTGCCGCCGTCGCCCTTCATGTCGAACTGGACCAGCGTCGTCCGCCGGTCCTGCGTCACCGGCGAGGGCTCCTTGTCGTACGGCGTGCGCACGTGCTCGACCTGGCCGGTGGCCTCGACGGCCCGCTTGACGTCCTCCACGGCCCGGCGGAAGGCCGGGTCCGCCACCGTCAGCGTCCCCGTACGCGACTGGACCAGCACCACCTCGCCGGCCACGTCCGGGAACCTCGCGCCGTCGAGGATCTGCCCGGCCTGGCGCGAGTCGCCGTTCGCGGACTCGTAGCCGCGCATCTCGGTGGTGCCCACGGCGTTGCCCCCGACCGTCGCGACGGCGACGAAGGCGACCCAGATGAGCAGCGCCCACCACCGATGGCGTGCGCTCCAGCCGCCGATGGTGGCGGCGATGTTCCTGCGGCGTTCCATGACCTCCCCTTTTACGTCTGCCTCAGACGGTAGGGAACGATCAAGGGCGGCACATCGGACGCGGAGACCAGTTCGCGCGTACTGCTCGGGGCGTACACCCCTCATCCCCGCGATCTAGGGGACATCCCCTACTAGGCTCAGGGCATGAGATCGGAGCTGCGATGATCCCCGCGGACGCCTTCTACGCGGGGCTGTTCAAGGTGGCCGCCGCGGCGGCCGGTTTCATCACCGATACCTCGGACCGGGTCCTGCTCGTCAAGCCGGGCTACCGCGACCACTGGGGCTGGCCGGGCGGCCACGTCGACGAGGGCGAGTCACCCGAGGCGGCCTGCCGCCGGGAGCTGGCCGAGGAGCTGGGCCTCACCCGGCCGGTGGGCCGTCTGCTCGTGGTCCAGTGGGTGCCGCCGCTGGACGACCGGCCGATCCCGCTGGTCCACTTCCTGTTCGACTGCGGGACGTTCCGGGACGGCGCGGGCGTGGTCCTGCAGCAGGAGGAGCTGGACGACTACGGCTTCTTCACCGCGGACCAGGCCGCCTCCCTCATGCCGGCCTACCTGGTGGCCCGGCTGACGGCCGCCCAGCGGGCCCGCGACACCGGCGAGACCGTCTACCTCCCTGCCGCCGTCGCCGAATAGTTTCCCGTCCTCGTGGAATGTGGTGGACGAAAGCGCCATCGCGAACGCGAGTGACCGAACGGGACGGTGAGGCATGGACGACCCTGAGCTCGGCAAGGAACTCGAGGAGGTGGACGCCCAGATCGAGCGTCTGCGCAAGCAGGCCGCGCAGATGCGCGAGGAGATCGGGCAGAGCTGGGACGCGCCGACGGACATGGCGGAGAGAGCCACGCTGCTGACCAACGTCGAGCAGCAGGAGGCGCTCATCGACGACCTGCAGGTCAGGCGGGAGCAGATCCTGCGGCGGATGAAGGGCTGAGCCCACCGGGGCGCTCCGGAAGGTCCGGGGCGTGGTTTGTACGGTGGTATGTGCCACAGCGTCGTGGCGCACCGGACGACGGGGGCGGCGTGGGCTCATGACCGCTATGCGAACGAGGGGTGCCGGAGGGGAACCGGCGGGGCTGCCCGCCGAGGTGACCAGCTTCGTGGGGCGCCGGCACGAGCTGGCCGAGCTCAAACGCCTGCTGGGGACCTCGCACGTGGTCACCGTGGTCGGGGCGGGCGGGGTGGGCAAGACCCGCCTCGCGCTGCGGGCGGCCGAGGAGGTCCGCAGGAGCTTCCCCGGCGGCGTACGGCTGGTCGAGCTGGCCGCGCTCGAAGATCCCGCCCTGCTCGTGCAGGCCGTGGGCGAGGCGCTGTCGGTCACCGACTATTCGGCCCGCCCGCCGCTGGACGCGCTGGTCGAACGCCTGCGGGACCGGCAGACCCTGATCGTGCTGGACACCTGCGAGCACGTCCTGGCCGAGTGCGCGAAGCGCGTGGACACGCTGGTCCGCGCGCTTCCCGGCCTCCGTGTCCTCGCCACGAGCAGGCAGGCGCTCGGCATCGACGGCGAGCGCATCGTCGAGCTCGCGCCGCTGTCGACGCCCGCCCCCGACGGTGCGGCCGCGGTGCCGCTCGCCGAGTCGGACGCGGTCCGCCTGTTCGCCGAGAGGGCCGCGGCGGTGGTGCCCGAGTTCGAGGTGACCGAGGAGAACGAGGAGGTGGTGGCCGAGATCTGCCGCCGCCTGGACGGCCTGCCGCTGGCGATCGAGATGGCCGTCGTACGGCTGCGCGCCCTGTCGGTGCGGCAGGTGCTGGAGCGGCTGGACGACCGGTTCCGGCTGCTGACCGGGGGATCGCGGGCCGCACTGCCCCGGCAGCGTACGCTGCGCGCGCTGTTCGAGTGGAGCTACGAGCTGTGCACCGAGCAGGAACGGCTGATGTGGCAGCGTGTCTCGGTCTTCGCCGGGGGGCTGGACCTGCAGGCCGCCGAGCACGTGTGCGCGGGCGACGGAATCGCGCGCGAGGACGTGCTCGAACTCGTCGCGGGGCTGGTCGACAAGTCGGTGCTGTTGCGGCGGGAGTCCGAGGGAGTGGTGCGTTACCGCCTGCTCGACACCGTCCAGCGGTTCGGGCGTGAGCTGCTCGCCGCGTCCGGGCACGAGGAGACGCTGCACCGGCGGCACCGCGACTACTACCGGAAGATCACCTCACGGGCCTGGGCCGAGCTGTTCGGCGCCGCCCAGCAGACGTGGGTGGAGCGCCTTCGGCGGGACCACGCCAACCTCCGCAAGGCGCTGGACTGGTCGCTGCGCCAGCCCGGGGAGGCGGAGACGGGCCTCGCGATGACCGCGGAGCTGCTCTACCACTGGAGCGGATACCACCTGTCGGAGGGGTCCGGCTGGTTCGACCGGAGCCTGGCCGCAGCGACCGAACCCGGCGAGGTGCGGGCCCACGCGCTGTGGGCGGGCGCCTGGATCGCCCTGCTCCGGGACGACCACGCCACCGCGCTCGCACGGCTGGAGGAGGCCACGGCGATCGCCGAGCGGCTCGGGCTGCGGGTGACGCACGGCTACATCGCGTTCCTGTCCGGCATGGCGGCCGTCTGCGCGGGCGACCTGGAGACCGGCATGCGGCGGTACGAGGAGGCCGCTGCCGCCCACCGCGCCGCCGGCAACCCCATCGGCCTGGCGCTGTCCCTCAACCGGCTCGCCCTGGCCAACGCGTTCCTGGGCCGTCCGGCCGCCCGCGACCTCGCCGAGGAGTGCATGGCCCTGTGCGACCTGTACGGCGAGGGCTGGCACCGGGCGTACGCGCTGCTGGCGCTGGCGATCGACGCCTGGCGCAGGGGCGACACGCGCGCGGCCTGCGAGATGGACAACGAGAGCCTGCGCTACATCACGGCCGTGGGCGACCAGCTCGGCATGGGGATGAACCTGGAGGCCCACGCCTGGTTCGCCGCGGGCGAGCACAGGTACGAACGGGCGGCCCGGCTGCTCGGCGTCGTACGGACCTCCTGGCGGGCCGCCGGCGCGCGGCTGGGGGAGTTCCGCTACATGAGCGGCTGCCACGACGACTGCGTCGCGGCCGCGTGCGAGGCGCTGGGCGAGCGCGCCTTCCAGGCGGAGACGGCCCGGGGCGCGGCGCTGACGCGGGAAGAGGCCCTGGCCTACGCGCTCCAGGAACGGACACCCGCCGCCCGCGAGCCCGCGCCGTTCGAGGGCCGGATCACGCCGCTCACGCGCCGGGAGACGGAGATCGCGCACCTCGTCGCCGAGGGACTGAGCAACAAGGACATCGCCGGACGGCTGGTCATCTCCCAGCGCACCGCTGAGGGCCACATCGAGCACATTCTCGACAAGCTCGGGTTCAAGTCCCGCGCCCAGGTGGCCGCCTGGATCAAGGAGCGGCTGAGCGGGCGGCCCGACGGCCCGGCCGCCGACAGGGCGGACGGCGCGGACGGGCCGGTCAGCGAAGGGCGTACGCCGGCAACTCGAACCACATGATCTTGCCCCGGCGGGTGCGCTCCGCGCCCCAGCAGCAGGCCAGCGAGTCGAGCAGCAGCAGTCCGCGGCCGTTCTCGGCACCGGCGGAGGGCCGGGCCACCTCGGGGAGCACGCCGTCGCAGTCCTCGACCTCGCAGCGCAGCAGCCCCTCGACGGCCGACAGCCGTACGACGAGGTCGCCGCAGCAGGTGTGGCAGACCACGTTGGTGACCAGCTCGCTCACCAGCAGCTCCGTCACGTCGGACAGCCTCTCCAGATCCCACGCGCGCAGGCGCTCGCGGGTCAGTCGCCGGGCCCGGCCGACGGAGGCAGGGTGGGCGGGCAGCCGCCAGGAGGCCGCCTCCACGTCGGGCTCGTCCACGAGCCGGATCGTGAGGTCGCCGACCCGCTGCCGCAGGGTCTCCCACCGGTGCCGGACCGAGGAGTGCCGGCGCTGCGGGGCGGCGGGCGCGTCGCCGCCGTGCGGGAGCGACCGTGGTTCGTCCCGGACGGGACAGTAGAGCAGACTCATCACTTCTCCTCGCCTTCGGCTCGGAGTCCGGCCGTACCGGAGGCGTGCGGTTCGACGCCTCGCCAGTCGCTGTGCCGCCTGGTGCGCCGGCTCATGCGGCGCATCCCAGTGAGGCGCGGGCCGGGATGCTGCGACCGTCCGGCATGAGCTCGCCGCTGTCGTCGAAGAGCACCACGCCGTTGCAGAGCAGGCCCCATCCCTGCTCCGGGTGGAAGGCGATCAGACAGGCCGCGTCGCGGTCGGGCGCGTCCGCCGGCGGGCACTGCGGGTGGTGCTGGCACATGATCGGTCCCCCTGACTCTCATGCACTCTTTGAGACGTTTTCAGACTGCCTTCTCGCTTCTTGGGGTGAGGAGGGGGAAAACACCCGTATCGATACCTGTTCGAGGGATACGTAGGTAGTGGGTGGAGGGCAGGTAGACGGCGGGTAAACCCTCACCCGTGCAGGGGAGATCACGTCCCAGGCCCGGCCCGCCCGGCGGGACGGGAGTCGCACCCCTCGTGAGCGAGTCACGGATGGTCAATAGAGTTACGGCATGAGTCCGAGGATCGCGACCGCCGAGAAGGTGTCCCGTGAGCAGTTGCTCGACTTCGTCCGTGATCGCCATCGGGCGATCCTGATCACGGCAAGACGTGACGGCGGCCCCCAGGCGTCCCCCGTGTCGTGTGGCGTCGACGCCGAGGGCCGCATCGTCGTGTCGACCTATCCCGAACGCGCCAAGACCCGCAACGCCCGCCGCGACCCGCGGGTGAGCGTGGTCGTGCTGTCCGACGACTTCGACGGGCCGTGGGTGCAGGTGGACGGCACCGCCGAGGTGCTCGACCTGCCGGAGGCCCTGGAGCCGCTGGTCGAGTACTACCGGTCGATCTCCGGCGAGCACCCCGACTGGGAGGAGTACCGCGCGGCCATGGTCCGCCAGGGCAAATCGCTGGTGCGGATCACGCCGACGTCCTGGGGGCCGGTCGCCACCGGCGGGTTCCCGCCGCGCCTGGCCTGACGCGCTTGAACGGCGCGCGCCTGTGGCCGTTGTACGCCGCAGGGTTCACCACGGCCTTCGGCGCCCACGGCATCGCCGCGAACCTCGCGGTGACGGATGACGGCGCGGGCGCGTCCCTGCTCCGGCTGGGCGTGCTGCTCGCCCTGTACGACGGCGCCGAGATCGTGCTCAAACCGGCGTTCGGCACGCTGGCCGACCGGATCGGGCCGCGCCCGGTGCTCGTGGGCGGCCTCGTCGCGTTCGTCCTCGCGTCGGGCGCGTACGCCCTGGCCGCCGGGCCGGACGGCGCCGCGGGCACCTGGTGGCTCCTGGCGGCCAGGCTGGGGCAGGGCGCCGCGGCCTCGGCGTTCTCGCCGTCGGCGTCCGCTCTGGTCGCGCGCCTGACGCCCGAGAGCGCACGGGGCCGGGCCTTCGGCTCGTACGGCTTTTACAAGAGCATCGGCTACACCCTCGGACCACTCCTCGGCGGGGCGGTCGTGGTGGCCGGCGGCCTGCGGTCGCTGTTCGCGGTCATGGCCGTGCTGGCCGCCGTGGTGGCCTGCTGGGCGGCTCTCGCGGTGCCCCGGATGCCCCCGCTGCCGCGTGCCAGGCAGAGCGTGGGCGACCTCACCAGGAGGCTCACCGATCCCGGGTTCCTGCGGCCGGTGACGGCCCTGGCGGCGGGGACGGCGGCGCTGTCGGCAGGGGTCGGCTTCCTGCCGGTCTCCGGCCGGGCCGACGGGCTCGGGCCCGTCGTGACCGGTGCGGCCGTCTCCCTGCTGGCCGCGTGCGCCGCCGTCGCTCAGCCTCTCGCGGGCCGGGCGCTCGACGCGGGGAGGATCACCGCGGTCCGCGGTCTGGGCGCCGGGCTGCTGCTCTGTGCGGCGGCCTTCGCGCTCGCGGCCGTCCCTGGCGTGGCTCCGCTGGTCCTCGCGGCGGCGACGGCGGGCGTGGGGATCGGGCTGGTCACCCCGCTCGGGTTCACCGTGCTGGCCGGCGCCACACCGCCCGAACGCATGGGCCAGACCATGGGGAGCGCCGAGGTGGGCCGGGAGATCGGCGACGCGGGCGGCCCGCTCCTCGTCGGCGCGGTCGCGACCGCGCTGTCCTTGACCTGGGGTTATGCGCTTCTCGCCGTCCTGCTCGCCGCCGGCGCCGGGTATGCGGGCAGGCGGGGGCGTGCGGCGGCCTGAGTCAGGCTCCGAACAGGGGCAGGCAGGGCTCGAGGCCGTGGATCTCGAACCCGTCGGGGGCCGTCCACTCGTCGCGGGACAGGCGCACCCGCTGCTGCAGGACGGCCTGTCCTCTGCGCTTCTCCACGGCGAGCCCGTCCTCCCGGTAGCCGAGCCGCCGGGAGATCGCCAGCGACCGCGGATTGTCGACGAAGGCGGACGACGTGGCGTACCGGGCGCCGAGACCGGCGAAGGCGAGATGCAGGACGGCCGCGCGCATCTCGGTGCCGATTCCCCTGCCCTGGAAGCGCAGGCCGATCCAGGAACCGGTGGCGACCTCCCGGGTGACCGCGAAGTCGCGGCCACGCATCTCCTGCACGCCGACCACCCGGCCCTCCCACACCGTGACGAAGGAGCAGCTCCAGTCGCCGGGAGACCAGGTGCCCCACTGCCGGAAGTGGACCTGGACGGTCGAGCGGGCGCGCTCGTGCGGCGGGGCGTCCGTCCACGGCACGCCGAACGGCATCTCCGCGGGGTCGTGAACGCCCTCGGCCGCCCGGTCGGCGAGCTCGTCCAGGTCGTCGAGGCCGGGCAGGCGCAGCTCCAGCCGGGGCGTCGTCAGTCTGAGCGCGAAGAGCGGCCAATGTCGCATGCCCCGATCCTGGCAAGATCCGGAGCCTGCCGGACACCGGTTTTCCCGGCGCCGTGGCCAGGGAAACCGGTATCCGCAGGGTGCGTGGTGCGGTTAGCCTCGGAGGCCGCCACGAGAGCGCCGGGGCCGTGAACCGGTGCGGACAAGGACACGCCCACATGCCCGACCCGCTCACCACACCGGCCGCCGAGCTTCCGGTCCGCCGGCTCGGACCCGAGGACCTGGATCGCTGCCTCGCACTGAGCCAGGACAGGGCCTGGGCCCGGGAGGAGCGCAAGTGGCTGTTCCTCCTGGAGAACGCCGAGGTCCACGCGATCGACGCCCCGTCGGGCGAGCTGGCGGGCACGGTCACGCTGACCCGGTACGGCACGGCCGCGGCGGGCATCGGCATGATGCTCGTCGCCACCCGGTACGGCGGACGCGGGCTGGGCCGCCAGCTGATGACGCACGTGCTGGACACGGCCGGTGACGCGGCCGTCTTCCTCTGGGCCACCGAGCTCGGCCGGCCGCTGTACGAGAAGCTCGGATTCGAGACGCTGGGCGTGACGGAGGCGCGCGTGGGGCGCCTGCGCCCCGGGAACGACCCCGTCCTGTCGAGGCCGGCCGACCTCGACGGCGACCTCGACGCCCTGCTCGCGCTCGACGCCGAGGTTTTCGGCGCGGACCGGGCCGCGCTGCTGGCGCGGTTGTTCGCCTTCGCCGAGGAGGTCAGGGTCGTCGAGGACGAGACGGGGCCGACGGGCTACGCCGTGTCGTGGCGCAGCATGAACACGCTGTTCATCGGGCCGGTGGTCGCCGGCGGCGAGGCGGACGCCCGCGCGCTCGTCACCGACCTCGCGCGCAACGCCGACGGCCTGGTGCGGCTCGAGGTCGAGCGCACCCGGCCGGGCCTGCTGGCCTGGCTCGGCGAGCGGGGCGTGACACAGGCGTTCTCGACGTCGTTCATGGTCCACGGCGGCAGGCCGCTGCCCGGCGACCGGACCCGCATGTTCGCTCCGATGATGCTCGCGATGGGCTGACTCTGCTGCTCCCATCGGGGCTGCTCCCATCGGGGCTGCTCCCATCGGGGCTGCTCCCATCGGGCTGCTCCCATGGGGGTTGCTCCCATCGGGGTTGCTCCCATCGGGCCCGCTCCCACCGGCGGCTCGCGGGGGCGTTCTGATCCGGCTCTGATCTGTGCCGCCTACCCTCGCGACCGCCGGTGGGACACCGGCCGCCCGCGCCGCGGCGGGTCGTGTCGTCGCCGCGGGCGGGTGCCTCGCGAGACGAAGGAGCCGGACATGCGCGATCCCCTCACCCGCGCCGCCCACCACGAGAGCGGCGATCCCGCCGGCCGCGGCGGGCCCGGGCACGCCGCCGGCGCGTTCCCGCACCTGCTGCTGGAGGCGCTGCGCGACTCACCCGGCACCGCTGCCTTCGAGCAGGGCGGCAGGATCGTCTCCAGGGGCGAGGTGCTGGAGCTCATCGGACGCATGGCCGGCGCGCTGCGCGACGTGGGACTCGGCCCCGGTAGCGGCGTCGCCGTCCGCACCGGCCTGTCGCCGGAGGCGTTCGCCGCCCAGATGGCCGCTCATGTGCTGGGCTGCCGCGTCGTGAGCGTGAAGCCCGGGTACACGCCCGGTCAGCTCGCCGACGTCCTCGGCGTGGGAGTCGACGCCGTGATCCTCGACCGGTCGACGGCGACACCGGACCTGCTCAACGCCGCCGGGCCGGCCACGGTGCTGTCGCTGGGGCCCGCCCCCGCAGCGGCCGGGGCGGCCGACATCCTGGCCCATCCCGGCGACGGCCGTCTCCCCGCCGTCACGGCGCGCCCGGACGACGCGGCCCTGCTGACCTTCACCAGCGGCAGCACGGGCAGGCCGAAAGGATGCGTGCTCACCTATCGGGCCCTGGCCGCGCACTGGTCCAGCCATCGCGGCTGGTCGTCGATCGCGCCCGGCTTCGACGAGTCCTTCCGGCGCTACATGCTGTTCGGCACCCTGTCCAGCCTGGTGGTGCTGGATTTCCTGGCGCCGTGCCTGCTCGGCGGCGGCACCGCGGTGATCCCCGACGACGACGGCCGGCCGCTGTTCCCGTACGCGATCGAGCGGCACCGGATCACCGGTGCGATCGTGACCGTGCCCCGGCTGTGTCAGATGCTCGACGTGCTCCGTGAGGAGCCGGTCGACGTCGGCAGCCTGCGCGCGCTGACGGTCTCCGGATCGCCCGTCAGCCCGCATCGGCTGATCGAGGCGCTGGACCGGCTGGGCCCCGTCGTCTACGTCGGGTACGGCGCGACCGAGGCCGGGGTCATCTCCATGCTCCCTCCCGGGGAGGGCCGCGACGCGCCCACCTCGGTCGGCCGCCCGCACCCCGGCGTCGAGATCAGCGTGCGCGACGAGGAGGGCCGGCCGGTCGCCGCGGGACGCACCGGCGAGATCCACGTGCGCGGCCCCTTTCTCATGGCGGGCTACTGGAACCAGCCGGAGGAGACCCGCGACGTGCTCCGGGACGGCTGGCTGCGCACCCGCGATCTCGGCCACCTCGACGAGACCGGTCTGCTGTACCTCGCCGGCCGGACCAGGGACGTGATCATCGTGAACGCGATCGTCGTCTACGCCGGTCCCATCGAGAAGGCGCTGGCGGGCCACCCCGACGTGGCCGAGGCGTACGTGACCGGCGCGCCGGACGAGCGGACCGGAGAGGCCGTCCACGCGTTCGTGGTCCCCGCTCCGGGCCGCACTCCGGACCACGCCGCCCTGGCAGAGCTGGTACGCGCCGAGCTCGGCGCGGACAGCGTCCCCCGGACGATCACGACGGTCGCCTCCGTGCCGGTCGCGCCGAGCGGAAAACCGGACAAGCGTGCCCTGGTGGAACGGCATCTGTCCACGGCGCTCTGATCCGCCTCTGAGAATCGCCCGCCAACACTGGTGAAACTTCAACCATCCCAGTGAGGGAGGCGTCAGTGCCGGACAACATCCTGGACTACCTGGTGGTCGGCGCCGGACCGGCGGGCCTGCAGATGGGCCACTTCCTGCACCGGGCGGGGCGCGGCTACCGGATTCTCGAGGCGGCGCCCGAGCCCGGCGCGTTCTTCCGGACCTTTCCCCGCCATCGCACGCTCATCTCCATCAACAAGAAGCACACCGGATGGGACGATCCGGAGCTCAACCTCCGGATGGACTGGAACTCGCTGCTGTCGGACGACCCGCGTCTCCTGTTCACCCGCTACAGCGACCGTTACTTCCCCGCCGCCGAGGACTTCGTCCGCTACATCGAGGACTTCGTCGCCTTCCAGGGCCTGCACGTCACCTACGACGCGCGGGTCGCCGAGGTCGCGCGCCCGGGCGCGGAAGGCCCGTTCCTCGTGACCGACGAGTACGGCCGGACGTACCGGGCGCGGCGGGTGATCGTGGCGACGGGGGTCTCCCGGCCGAACGTCCCGCCCATCCCCGGCATCGAGACCGCCGAGCAGTACAGCACCCATTCGACCGATCCCGCGGACTACACGGACATGCGGGTCCTCGTCATCGGCAAGGCCAACTCGGCCTTCGAGACCGCCGACAACCTCATCGAGACGGCCGCGGTCGTCCACGTGGCCGGACCGCACCCGGTCAAGCTGGCCTGGCGGACCCACTTCGTCGGGCACCTGCGCGCGGTCAACAACAACTTCCTCGACACCTACCAGCTCAAACTGCAGAACGCCGTCCTGGACGGCGACGTCAGGAGGATCGAGCGCCTCCCCGACGGCTCCTACCTGGTGACGGTGGCCTTCGTCCGGGCCGACGAGGTCACCAAGGACATCCCGTACGACCGCGTGATCGTGTGCACCGGGTTCCGGTTCGACGGCTCCATCTTCTCGCCCGAGTGCCGTCCCGAGCTGACCATCGGGGACAGGTTCCCCGCGCTGACCCCGGCCTACGAGTCGGTCAACGTGCCCGATCTCCACTGCGCCGGGACGATCACCCAGTCGCTCGACTTCAAGCGCGGCACCAACGGCTTCATCCACGGTTTCCGGTACGGCGTCCGCGCCCTGCACCGCCTGCTGGAGAACAGGCATCACGGCGTCCCCTGGCCGGGCCGCGACCTCCCCGCCGATCCGGACGTGCTCGCGGCGGCCGTGCTCGAACGGGTCAACCGCAGCTCGGCGCTGTGGCAGCAGTTCGGGGTGCTGGCCGACGTGATCGTCCCGGACGGGCTCGGCGGCATGCGCTACCTGGAGGAGCTGCCGATCGACCTGCAGGGCCCGCCGGTCGGCGGCGAGGGCCGCTTCATGATCACCCTGGAGTACGGCCCGCACCACGACCAGGTCGACCCCTTCGACCTCTCGGTGGGGCGGATCAGGCAGAGCGACGCGGATCGTGCGGACGAGGGCCACTACCTCCACCCGGTCGTACGCCGCTGGCGGGGCGGAGCGGTGGAGGCCGTCCACCACGTCACCGAGAACCTGGAGAACGACTGGACCTCGGAAGAGGTGCACCTGCGCCCGCTCCGGGACTTCTTCAAGCGCCAGAGCCTCCCGGCCTCGGTGTGACGGCCGTGCCGGCGACCATCAGGGAGTTCGAGGCGGTGGCCCGCGACCGGCTGGACCCCGCCCACTACGACTACTTCGCCGGCGGGGCCGGCGACGAGGTCACGGTGAGAGCCAACGAGGCGGCGTTCGCCCGGCTCGCGCTGCTGCCGCGGGTCCTTCGCGGCGCAGGGAGTCCGGAGATCGGGGTCACCCTGCTGGGCAGCCGCGCGGAGATGCCGGTGCTGGTGGCGCCGACCGCGTTCCACCGGCTGGCCGACCCCGAGGGGGAGAAGGCCACGGCACGCGCGGTGGCCGCCGCGGGGACCATCATGATCGTGAGCATGGCCGCCACCGTCGCCGTCGAGGACGTCGCGGCCGCGGCGCCGGGCGCCACCCTGTGGTTCCAGCTCTACGTCCAGCCCGACATGGCCTTCACCGAGGCGATCGTCCGGCGCGCCGAGGCGGCCGGGTGCGCGGCGCTGGTCGTCACCGTGGACTCCCCTGCCCGTGGCCGCAGGGACCGGGAGGTGCGCCGCGGCTTCGACGATCTCCCCGAGGGCATGCGCTGCGAGAACCTGCGCGACGACGGCGGCGAGTCGGTGCGGCCGATCGTCATGTCACCCGCGATCTCCTGGGAGCACGTCGACGCGCTGAGGCGGATGACGAGGCTGCCGCTCGTGCTCAAGGGCGTCACGCACCCCGCCGACGCGCGCCTCGCCCTGGAGCACGGCGTGTCGGCGGTGTACGTCTCCAACCACGGAGGACGGCAGCTCGACACCGTCCCGGCCACCGTCGATCTGCTGCCGGACATCGTGGCCGCCGTACGCGGGGCCGTACCGGTGCTGGTGGACGGAGGGATCCGGCGCGGCACCGACGTGGTCAAGGCGCTGGCGCTGGGCGCGTCCGCCGTCGCGGTCGGCCGTCCGGTCGTCTGGGGCCTGGCGGCGGACGGCGAGTGCGGCGTGGCCCGCGTGCTCGGGCTGCTGCGGGACGAGGTCGAGCACGCGCTCACGCTGTGCGGCCTCGCCTCGTCGCACGACCTGGAGCCGGGGCTGGTGCGGCGATGCTGACGGCGGTGTGGGTGGCGCTGTGGGCGGCCGCGGCCGTCGTCGTGATCAGCTTGCCCCGGTGGCTCCCCGGGCGCGTCGTGGCGCTGCGCGGGTGGGTGTTCACGAGGATCAACGGCGAGGAGAGCATCGCGGTCCCCGGCGACCTGGTCGGCGTGGACCGGTTCAGGGAGGTCTACTCCCACCCGGCGGCCTCCGGCCGGAGCGAAGGCGCCGTCCTGTCCGACCTGTTCTGGTACTGGCTGTCGCCGGGGCCCGAGATGCACCAGGAGCACCTGGAGGCGGGGGAGCGGTACGACGCCGTCGCCATGGCCACCCGCCGCATCCTGTCCCTGCCGCGCGCACAGGTGGAGGAGCTCACCCGCCGGTGCGTCGGCCGGGCGCTGGAGGGCGGGCGCGGAGTGGTCCGGCTGCGCGACCTGATGATGCCGGCCTGGGCCGAGTTCGCCTACGAGCTCGTCTTCGGCGAACCCTGCCCGCCGCACGCCCGCGACCTCGTCGTCGGCAACGCGGACGACGTCGCGACCGCGCTCAAGTGCTGCGGCCTGCGGCACATGGACCGGCGTGACCGGCTGACCGCCTATCTCCTCGAGTCGCTGCCCCGGGTGAGGCACGAGCTCCCCGCGGGCCTGACGCCCCGGGAGCAGGCGCTGTATCTCCATGGGGCCTTCTTCACCACCGCCGTCGTGCAGATGTCGGAGGCCACGGCTCACGTGCTGATGGCCCTGGCCCGGCATCCGGACGTACAGGACAGGGCGCGGGGCGGTGACGACCGCTACCTCGACCAGGTGATCGCGGAGACGCTGCGGCTCTATCCGCTCTTCGGCATCGCCCACCGCGTCACCAAGGGCGACATCCTCCTGGGCGAGAGGGGCACGATCCCGGCCGGCTCGGTGCTGTGCTTCGACTACCCCGCGTTCCACCGCGCGGGCTTCCCCGATCCGGAGCGTTTCGATCCCGGGCGCTTCGCCCCCGGGCACGCCCCGCTCAAGGAGCTCAACCACATCCCGTTCGGCATGCCGGCGAACCGTCCCTGCCCGGCGTGGCGGCTCGCGCCGCTCGCCATGCGGGTCGCCGTACGGGAGGTCCTGCGGGCGTACGCGCTCGGCTCCACCGCGGCGCACACCCGGTCGATGCCCAACCGGGGACCGTGCCTGCTCACTCCGCCCGGCGCGGGACGGCGTGGGCCGGGACGGCGCCTGACGCTGCTGTCCATGCGCCTGCGGGACGGCTGGGAGGACGTCTGGCGCAGCCTCGTGCAGCTCGTCCTCGGCACGTACATGGTGTGGGACGCGCGCAGGCTGCGGCTGTGCGAGCGCCACTTCTCCGGCGACGCCCGCCCCGAGGGCACGTAGACGACCGGCCGATCTCAGGTTCCGACCACGAACGGAGGCACGAGCCATGCCTGTTCCCGCCCTCCTTTCAATAGAGGCGCACACCGCCGACCCCAACCTGGAGCTGGCGCTCAGGGTGCTGCCGGCCCTGGCCGTCATCTTGCTGACCGCGGCTCTGTGCGGCCGGCTGGCGCTCCTCGTGATGCAGCCGCGCGTCGTCGGCGAGATGATCGCCGGCGTCCTGCTCGGGCCGACGCTCCTCGGCGCGCTGTTCCCCGACGCACAGGCGGCCCTGTTCCCCGCCGAGGTCCGACCGGTCCTGTACGTGCTCAGCACCCTCGGCCTGACGTTGTACATGTTCCTGGTCGGCGCCGGGATGGACCACGACGCCCGGGCGCCGGGCGAGCTGCGCAAGGCGAGCGTGCTGGCGGCGTCGGGGATCTTGTCCCCGCTGGTCCTCGGCGGCGCCGCCGGTCTCGTCCTGTGGGAGCGCCTGTCCCGCCCGGACGTCGGCCGGATGGAGTTCGCCCTGTTCCTCGGGGGAGCGCTGTCGCTGACCGCGTTCCCCATGCTCGCCAGGATCCTGTACGAACGCGGGCTGCAGAACTCCCGCATCGGACGGATCGCCCTGCTGGCCGCCTCCATCGACGACGCCGTCGCGTGGTGCCTGCTCGCGGCGCTGTCGGCGGTGCACCTGGGCGGCGGCACCGGTGAAACGGTGCGCACCATCGCCCTGGCGGCGGTGTTCGCGGCGGTGATGCTCGGGGTGGTGGCTCCGCTGCTGCGCCCCCTGGGCCGCCGCGTCGCGCGTACCGGACGCCTCGGCGCCGGCGCCGTCTACGTGATCGTGCTGGTGCCGCTCACGGCCGGATGGATCACCGACGCGATCGGCGTCTACTCGGTGTTCGGCGGATTCGTCGCCGGGTTGGCCATGCCGCGCGAGCCGGAGTTCCGCGCCGCTCTGCACGGCCGGATGATGGATGTCGTATCGACCCTGCTGCTGCCGGTCTTCTTCGCGTTCTCGGGGCTGAACACCCATCTCGGCGGCATCGCCGGGGGCTCCGCGCTCTGGATATTCGTGCTGATCCTGGCCCTGGCCTTCTCCGGGAAGTACTTCG
Source organism: Microbispora sp. ZYX-F-249 (assembly GCF_039649665.1). Lineage (NCBI taxonomy): Bacteria > Bacillati > Actinomycetota > Actinomycetes > Streptosporangiales > Streptosporangiaceae > Microbispora > Microbispora maris. The sequence continues at coordinate 111,200 of NZ_JBDJAW010000019.1, forward strand.
GCTGTTCGCTGGCGACGCGGGTGATGGGGTTCGGCTGGCGCGAGTCCTGGGCCATGGGCGCGATGATGAACGCCCGCGGACTGATGATCCTCATCTTCATCAACATCGGCCTGGCGCAGGGCATGATCACGCAGGAGCTCTTCGCGATGCTCGTCCTCGTGGCGGTGCTCACCACCGCGGGAGCGCTGCCGCTCTACAAACTGGCGCTGCCGGAGCGCCACGAGCGGGCCGATGCGGGGAGCGTGGGGAGCGCGGCTTCGGTGGGTGTGGCGGCTGGAGAAACCGGTTTCATCTAATTTCACGTGAAAGTCGGACATTCGCGAACTATGGAGCGGTTTTCCTGCAGTGAAATTCAGAAGTCTGGATATTTCCTGATATCGGTGCCACGGTTGTGCGGTGGCACGGATACCGGGGACATCCGAACCGCGCTCCCGGCGCCTGTTGCTCGTGGAGGACGACCGCGAGCTGGGAGACATGCTGGTCGAGGTGTTCACCGACCAGGGCTACACGGTCGACCTGGCGCTCGACGGCCAGCGAGGCCTGCACCTGGCGCTGAGCCGCGGCTACGACGCGATGGTCATCGATCGCGGCCTGCCCGTGGTCGACGGGCTCGACCTGCTGCGCCGGCTGCGCCGCCGGGCGGTCACCGTGCCGGTGCTCATGCTCACCGCCTTCGGCGCCCTCGCCGACCGGGTGACCGGACTCGACGCGGGCGCCGAAGACTACCTGGTCAAGCCGTTCGAGATCGACGAGCTGCTGGCCAGGGTGCGCGCCCTGCACCGCAGGAACCTGGACCAGGCGGCGCTGCTGCCGCTCGGCGACGGCTGGCTCGACTCCGCGTCCTGTGTCGTACGGCTGCCATCCGGCGAGCAGGTGACCCTGTCCGGCCAGGAGTGCCGGCTGCTCCACGCGCTGGCGGCCCGCCCCCGGCAGGTGCACACGCGCACCTCGCTGCGGCAGCGGGTCTTCGACGGCGCCAGGACCGAGTCGATCGTGGACACCTATGTCTACTACCTGCGCACCAAACTGGGGCCCGGCATCGTCCGTACCGTGCGGGGCGTGGGGTACCGCCTGGGTGAGCTGTGAACACGAAACGGTCCTTCGACCCGGAGCGGCGGCTGCTGATCCGGACCCGTCGCCGGATCACCGCGCAGGTGGCGGCCGTGTTCACGCTGGCGATCGCCCTCCTGGGCGCGATGGTCTACTGCGTCGTGGTCGCCGAGCAGGACGCCACCGCCCGGCGCGACCTGGCCGTGGCCGCGATGTCGGCCCCGATGGACCACCCGCCGCCCTGCGTATGGCTGTTCGAACTCCGGGCGGACACCGTGCGGAGCTCCCCCGGGGCGCCGGCGGGCCTGCCGGTGCGCGAGACCCTCGACCGGGTCGCCGCCGACGGCCGCACCCGGGTCGACGTCGCGGACATCGGCGGTCATACGTACCTGGTCCGTACGCAGCGGCGCGGCGACGTGCTCCTCCAGGCGGTGAGGGACCTGTACTACCCCGTCACCGAGCGGCAGCGGCTGCTGCGCACGCTCTGCGCGGCCGAGGTCGCGGCCCTGCTCGCGGCGTTGCTGATCGGTCAGGTCCTCGCCCGCCGGGCGATCGCGCCGCTGGGCGAGGCCCTCGACCGGCAGCGCCGGTTCACCGCCGACGTCAGTCACGAACTGCGCAGCCCGCTGGCCCGGCTGCACGTCCGTGCGCAGCTCGCCGCCCGGCGCCTGAGACGGGAGCCCGATCCTCGTGTCATCGCGGGCGACGTCGAGCGGCTGGTCACCGGCATCGGGCAGCTGGGCGAGGTGATCGAGGACATGTTGCTGTCGACCCAGCTCAGGCAGCACCGCCGGCCGTTCGGGCCCGCGGACCTGGCCGCCCTGGCGGAGGAGGCGGCCGACGCCGAGGCGGCCCGCGCCGGGCAGCGCGGGGTGACGATCGACCTGCGGCGGGATCCGGGGGATCACGTCGTGTGCGGAGCGCCGTCCGCGCTGCGCCGGGTGATCTCCGCGCTCCTCGACAACGCACTCCGCCACACCTCGGCGGGCGGCCACATCTGGGTGACGGTGTGTTCGGGGCCGGGGACCGTTCGGCTCAGCGTGCGGGACGACGGCGTGGGGCTGGACCCGCGTGACGGCGAGCGCCTGCTGGCCAGACATGCCGGCGTGCCCCACACCGGAGGCCTCGGCATCGGCCTGGCTCTCGTGCGCGAGGTGATGGACGCGCACGGCGGCACGATCGACGTGGACGGGCGGCCCGGAGCCGGAGCGACCTTCACCATCCACCTTCCTCGGGCGACGCCGGACCCCGCCCCGCGCCTTTCCCCGGTCGGTCCTCCTGCCCCGGCAGCCCGGGAGCGGGACGGACACAACGCCGGAGGCGACGGTCTCCGGCCCCGGCGACGCCTCCCTGTGGTGCTGCGGGGATGGCGGAGCGTGCTCACGAGGGCCGGTGCGCGCTGAGGGGGTGACCGGGCGCGGTCGCGGCGTCGAGAAGCGCACGGGCGGCGGACCGGGCTCGCTCCGCCGGGCCGGCGGCCGTGCCCATGGCGGCGGCGACGATGGCCCCCTCCACCAGCAGCAGAAGCTGGTCCGCGAGCAGGTCCGGGTCGGCGGCCCCCGCCTCGGCCGCGAGCGTGCGAAGCCTTGCCCGCAGCGTGCTCTTGTGGGCCCGAGCCGCCGCCGCGACGGGCGGTGACGCCGGGCCGAGCTCGCCGAAGGCGTTGATGAACGAGCAGCCGCGGAAGTCGGCCGTACCGAACCATTCGGCGAGGAAGCCGAAGACGGCGAGCACGCGCTCCCGGGGCTCTCCGGCACGACCGAGATGGTCGTTCAGGGCGTCGTTCCACCGCCGGTCGCGATGCTCCAGGTACGCCTCCACCAGCGTGTCCTTGGAGGCGTAGCACTGGTAGAGCCGCTTGAGCGAGACCCCCGCGGCGTCGCGGACCTGGTCCATGCCCACGGCCTGGATGCCCCGCGCGTAGAACAACCGCTCGGCGGCGTCCAGGATGCGCCGGCGCGCCTCATCTCCGTCCATCCGCACCCGTCGGGTCCCGTCCACCGGCCCCTCCTTGCCGAGGAAAACGCTCGTTCTCTAGGATACGTAGGGAGAACGATCGTTCTCTCGCTGGGAAGGAATGCACGATGAGCACACGTCCGCCGCTTCCGCCGTTCACCGAGGAGACCGCCAGGCAGAAGGTCCAGGCCGCCGAGGACGCCTGGAACACCAGAGACCCGGAACGCGTCGCGCTCGCGTACACGGAGGACTCGGTGTGGCGCAACCGGTCGGAGTTCCTGACCGGACGCGAGGAGATCGTCGCCTTCCTGCGCCGCAAGTGGGAGCGCGAGCAGGACTACGCCCTGCGCAAGGACCTGTGGACGTTCGGCGGCGACCGCATCGCCGTCCGGTTCCAGTACGAGTGGCACGACGCCGACGGCCGGTGGTGGCGCAGCTACGGCAACGAGCTGTGGGAGTTCACCGCCGAGGGCCTGATGAGCCGCAGGGAGGCGAGCATCAACGACGTGCCGATCGAGGAGGGCGATCGGCGCATCCGCGGGCCGCGCCCCGAGTCCGAACGCGGCGCCGGCCTTCCGCTCGCCTGACCGCGGCTCGGGTGCTCGGCGGGCCGTGCCGGCCGTTTTGTCGTATGGCTCGGATACGTTCCGGATCATGACAGAGCGTTCCCCCGACGGCGCGACCGTGTGGGCGCGAAACAGCAGGCTGCGGGTGGTGCCGCCGGTCCAGCCGCGCAAGCTGGCGAAGGTCCCCTTCGTCGAGCTGGCGGACGGCCGGCTGCAGGGTGTGGTGTCGAGCGGCTCGGACATCGGCCGGGTCTACGTCTCCTCCATCGCCGCGGGCACCCACAACTACAACTGCAGCACCAACAACAACCGCCCCTGCGGCGGCCTGTACGGCGCGCCGTGCAAGCACCTGCACGCCCTGGTCGCCGAGGCCGTCCTGCAGTACGGCGCCGACCGCGTGGCCCGTTATCTGCGGGCCGAGGTCCCCGAGGGCGCGGAGCTGACCGACTGCCTGCGCGGCACCCACGAGCCCGCCCCCGCCGCGGTCGTGTTCAGCCGGTTCCTGCGTCACCTGGCCTACCTGGAGGTGCCCGACACCACCCTGCCGATCCCGGAGCTGCACTGGTTCCCGGCCACGGGGACGGTGCGCTGATGCTCGCCGTACAGCTCGCCGCCCTGCTCGGCGACTCCGATGGCGCCGGCGAGGGGGCCGGAGAGGCGCTCGCACTGCTGGACGGCTTCGACGACGCCCTGGTGCACGGCCTCGCCCGGCTCGCCGACGAGCGCGCCGACGCGGTGGCCGCGCTGGCCGCGGCGTTCGCGGCCACTCCCCTCGGCGCCCGGCTGGCCGAGGCCGCCGACGCGGTCGTGTCCGGCGCGATCACCCAGGAGCACCTGACGGCCCTGGCCGGCGGCCGGATCGCGTTGTCCGGCGCCGTCCACGACGCCCTGCTCGCGAGCCTGGACACGGCTCTGGGCCGGGAGCGCGCGCAATGGCCGTCCACGCCCGGCGGTCCCACGCCCGGTGGGTCCGGCGCGACGCCCGCCGGCAACGCGCTCGAGGGCGTCCGTTCCTGGCTGTGCGAGCTGGCCATCACCGGCTGGCGCGGCGTCGACCACGACCTCGTCTCCGCGGCGGACCAGGTCATCGAGGCACTGCTCGGCACACCGGCGCTGCGCAGGCTCGCGGTGCTGCTGGACGGTTTCGCCGCGGAACTTCGCGCGTGCAGCCCGATCGGCTCGGCGGAGCACCTGCCCGTTCGGCGCTGGGCCGACCTGTGGACCCGGGCCGTGCTGCTGTCGCAGGACGGCGTCCTGACCGGCGAGTTCGGCCCCGCCGCCACGGTGTCGGGACGGCTGCTGGTGCTCGGCGTCGACGTGCACGAACACGGCACCGCCGTCCAGTTCCAGGTGCACGCCGTCCTGGAACCCGCCGACGGCGGCCCGTCCCGGCTGGTGCGCATCTCCGTGACGGTGGCCAAGGTCGACACCATCGTCGGGCCCGCGCTGTGGAAGCTGCCGCAGCGTCACAAGGTGCTGCTGGCCGCGCTGGCGGACCGCCGCGGCATCGAGATCACGGACATGCCCCTGCTCGACAGCGGCGACCTCGTCTGGGACGACGACCGCGCCTTCGTGAGCAAGCCCGCCGACCCCCTGGCCACCGCCCGGCTGTGCCTGGCCGGTGCGCTCGCTCCGGCGGTGCCGCCCCTCGACCGGGCTCCGGTACGCATCGCCGAGCCCGTGCTCGTGGAGGGCTACAAGGTCACCGGGGACGGCTCCTTCGACCTCGGCGGCGCCGTCATCGCCGTGGACACCGAACGGCTGCCCGACTGCGGCCCGCTCACGCCCAAGCTGGTGACGGCGTCGTCGGCGTGCGTGGGGCTGCTCCGGTGGGACGGCGGCCACTGGACGCTGCAGCCGCTGGCCGTCCAGGCGAAGGTCAAGCGCGAGACCGTGGTGGTCGCCACCGGCGACTGGGCGCTCGGCCCCACCGATCCCAAGGCGGCCAAGGCCGAGGCCAGGGCCGCGGACGCGGTGGCCGTGCTGCGTGAGCGAGCCGGGCGGTTGCTGCGACGATGAGCGACGACATCTCCACGAGCGCCCAGCCGATGGGCGACGGCGTCTCCACGGGCGGAGACGCCACCGCGCACACCGGTTCTTCCGCGCCCACGTCGCCGGCCGTCTCCCCTGCCGGTTCCCCTGCCGGTTCCCCTGCCGGTTCCAGGGTCGGTGACGACGGACTGACGACCGCCGACAGAAACCGGCGTCAGCTGCTCTACTGGCGGCTGCTGGCCCGGCTGTTCGACCACGAGGAGCAGCCGGCGCTGGAGACCGCGAGTGTCTCGGTCGTCGGCGACCTGGGCATGCCCGCCGGGCTGCTCGATCCGGCCGTGTCGGTCGACTCGCTGGTGCAACGCTTTCCCGAACTGGCCGCCGAGTTCGAGACCCTGCTCACGGCGGGCGAGCACGTGCCGGGCGGCGAGGTGCGCCGGGCGGCGCTCGTCTCGAAGCTGCTGCTCAACGCCTTCGCCACCGGCGCCGGTGACGTCAGCGCCACCCAGCTCGCGACCTGGCAGCAGGACGCCGCCTGGCTCAAGCGGGCCCTGTGCGCGGGGCCGGCGCCCGGACCGGGAACGGGCGCGGCACCCGGAACGGCCGCGGGAACGGGTGCCGGAGACCCGGGCGGCGTATCCGGGGCGCAGGCCGGGACCGGGCCCGATGCCGGACCGGCGGCCGGGTTCGGGCAGGGGCCCGGCGGCGGGACCGGCCGTGAGATCGGTGCCGGGCTCGGCGGCGACCTGGCCAAGGTGCTGGCCGACATCGAGGCCGGGCTGGTCAGCCGCATGCGGCTGCGCGAGGTTCTGGCGGATCCGGCCCTGGCCCGGCAGCTCACGCCCAGCATGTCGCTGGTCGAGCAGTTGCTGCGGGACAAGGCCAACCTGTCGGGCGTGGCGCTGGCCAACGCAAAGGCGCTGATCCGCAGGTATGTCGACGAGGTCGCCGAGGTGCTGCGCACGCAGGTCGAGAAGGCCGGCGTGGGCACGATCGACCGGTCGGTGCCGCCCAAACGGGTGTTCCGCAACCTGGACGTCGAACGGACGATCTGGAAGAACCTCACCAACTGGAACCCGGAGGACCAGCGGCTCTACGTCGACCGGCTCTACTACCGGCACACCGCCCGCCGGACCACTCCGGCCCGGTTGATCGTCGTGGTGGACCAGTCGGGGTCGATGGTCGACTCCATGGTCAACTGCACGATCCTCGCGTCGATCTTCGCCGGGCTGCCCAAGGTGGACGTCCACCTGATCGCCTACGACACGCGGGCGCTCGACCTCACGCCGTGGGTGCACGACCCGTTCGAGGTGCTGCTGCGCACCAACCTGGGCGGCGGCAACGACGGCCCCGTCGCGATGGCCATGGCCCAGCCGAAGATCGCCGACCCGCGCAACACGGTGATGGTGTGGATCTCGGACTTCTACGAGTTCGACCGGTCCCAGCCCTTGTTCGACGGCATTCAGGCGGTGCACCGCTCGGGGGTCAAGTTCATCCCGGTCGGCTCGGTGAACAGCGGTGGCCAGCAGAGCGTCAACCCGTGGTTCCGGCAGAAGCTCAAGGACCTCGGCACGCCCGTCATCTCCGGCCACATCCGCAAGCTCGTGTTCGAACTCAAGAACTTCCTCGCCTAGGAGGCCCCCTCATATGACCAACGAGATGCTCCGCGCGCCCGCCGAGGTGAAGTACGCCGAGGAGCTCGACTGGCTGGAGTCGATCGACGACGGCCCCAAGCCGTTCTCCTGGCGGCTCAGCCCCCGGATGGTCCGGCTGTTCGTGCTGGGCAGCGAGCGGTCCGACGGCCTCGACCGCGAGATCCCGCAGAAGTGGTTCGGCGACCGGAGTTTCGTCGAGCGCAGCATCGTGACGCTCGCCTCCGACCGCGGCCTGCTGCTGATCGGCGACCCGGGCACCGGCAAGAGCTGGCTGGCCGAACTGCTGTCCGCCGCCATCTGCCGCGACTCCACCCTGGTCGTGCAGGGCACGGCGGGCACCACCGAGGACCACATCAAGTATTCGTGGAACGTCTCCATGGTGATCGCCAAGGGCCAGTCCCGCGAGTCGATGATCCCCTCGCCGATCATGACGGCGATGGAGCAGGGCATGATCGGCCGGTTCGAGGAGCTGACCCGCGCCACCAGCGACGTGCAGGACGCCCTGATCTCGATCCTGTCGGAGAAGTACGTCTCCATTCCCGAGCTCGACACCGACAACACCGTGTTCGCCAGGCCCGGATTCTCGATCATCGCCACCGCCAACAGCCGCGACCGGGGCGTCAACGACCTGTCCTCGGCGCTGAAACGGCGGTTCAACTTCGTCCGCATTCCGGTGGTGACGAGCAAGGCCAGCGAGGCGGAGATCGTTCGCTTCCGCACCACGGAACTGCTGCGCCGGCACCGCATCGAGCTGGACGTGCCGCCGGCGCTCCTGGACATCCTGCTGCAGAGCTTCGCCGACCTGCGCACCGCGGCGGCCTCGGCCACGAGCGAGGACGAGAAGCTGGAGTCGGCCCTGTCCACGGCCGAGCAGATCGGCGTGCTGGAGGACGCCATCCTGCACAGCCACTTCTTCGGCGACCGCACGCTGCGCGCCGAGACGCTGGGCGGCGCGCTGGTCGGCTCCCTGGCCAGGCGCGCCCCCGAGGACCTGGCCATCCTCAACAAGTACTGGCACGGGGTGGTCGAACCACGCAGCAGGAACGACGGAGGCGAGTGGACGCGGTTCCTCGACGGCGGCCGTCAGGCGATCTCGACGCTGTCATGAGCTCCTTCGACGCCCTGCGCGGGCAGCTTCTCGACGCCGCCGCGGCATTCTCCGGCGGCGGGGACGTCCTGGCCGGCATCCTGTCCGGCATGGTCGACGACGTCGACCGCATGCTGCGCGAGGATCTGGAGATCTTCCCGGTCTGCCACCACTCGCCGGCCTCCGCCCTGGCGATGACCCGGCGGCTGCGCGACAAGCGGCCCAAGGTCGTCTACCTGGAGCTGTGCGAGGACATGCGCCCGCTCCTCGACGAGCTGCGCAACTGCCGGCTGCCGGTGGCGCTGCAGGCGTTCGCCACCCAGCTGGACGGGTTTCCGGCCGGCTCCGGACCGCTCAGCGTGATCGCGCCGGTCACGGAGGCGTCGGCGGAGTACCAGGCGATCGCGTACGCGCTCGACACGCCCGGCGTCGAGATCGTGCTGGTGGATCGTTCGGTTGACCACGTCTTCCAGTGGCTGCCGCAGGAGACGGACGATCCGGCTCCGCGGGAGCAGGACACACAGGGCGAGGAGACGGCCCTCCACGGGGACGCCGTGGGTGTCGAGATCGGCGACCTGCGCCCACGCTTCGCGGAACTGGAGAAGCACCTGCTGCACCACGGCAAGGTGCGGCACTGGTCGGAGTGGTGGGACCAGTACGTCGAACAGCCGCTGACCGGAGCGGACTACGACACCTACCGCCAGGCGATGGCGCTGATCGGCAGTCTGTTCCGGCGGCTCCGCCCGGACGGGCACGACCGCCTGATTGCCGACGAGGAACGCGAGCGCTACATGTGGACGCGCATCCGCGAGCATCTCTCGGAGTCGGGCGCGGACCCCGCCGAATGCCTGTACGTGTGCGGAGCCTTCCACGCCGTCAGCACGGTCGCGGAGTTCGGCCTGCGGTCCGAGGCGCCGCCGTACACCATCGCCCCCCGTACGGGCACCCGATGGCTGTACGGGCTGATTCCCTCCAGCCACTCCGCGATCGAGGCGCAGTTCGGCCTGGCCCAGGGCTCGGTGTCCATCGCCGCCGCCACGTGGGCCAAGGCGGTCAGGCGCGGGGGCGTCACGCCGTACCGGCTGGAGGGGCAGCAGGGCGGCCGCGGGAAGCGGGGCGGCAAGGCCGCACCGCCCGTCGCGGCCGAGCCGGCGGCCGACCGGCTGTCGGGTTTCCTCGCCACCCCGCCCGCGCTGGACGGCCTGGATGAGGACGAACTCCGCGGATGGTGCGTCGACATCGTGCGGCTGGCCCGCCGCAACGGCTATCTGGCCAGCACGGCCGACGCCATCGCCGTGTTCGAGACGTCGATCCTGCTCGCCGGGCTGCGCGGCCGGGCCAGGCCCACGCCGTACGACTTCGCCGACGCGGCCGTCACCTGCATCGAGAAGGACGTCGTGCCGGGCCGCAGGGACGTCCGGCGCCTGTGCGAGATCCTGCTGGGCGGCGACAAGATCGGGATGGTCGGCTACGACGCGCTGCCTCCGCTGGCCCGCGACGTGTACGACCGGCTGGAGCCTCTCGGGCTGGACCTGACCAGGCGCACGCAGCAGCGGGTGCTGCTCGACCTCAGGGCGGACCCCGAGCTGGAGCCGTGCTCGGACCTGCTGTGGACGCTGCGCTACCTGCTGCCCGGCGGTGCGCTCCGGCCGATCATGGGGGCGCGGCGCCTCGGCGAGCGGCCGATCCAGGAGAGCTGGGACGTGGCCCTCGGCCGGCACCAGCGGGAGATCGTCGAGCTGGGCTACGAGGGCGTCACGGTCGAGCAGGTGCTGGAGCAGCGGCTGCGCCGCAAGGCGTGGGACCCCCAGGCCACGGCCGGGGCGGCGCTCGCGGCCGTCGAGGACGCCATCCTCTTTGTGGGCGGGCGGCGCTTGCCCGGCGAGCTCGGCGCCCGCGCCGTCGAGCTGCTGGCCGCCGAGCGCACCGTGGACGACGCTCCCGAGGTGCTGCGCCGCATCAGGCGGCTGCTGACCTACTACCGGGCGAGCGAACCGGAGCTGCCCGCCTGGTGCGAGGACTTCGTCACAGCCGGGTACTCCCACTACTGCACGCTGCTGCCCACCGCTTTCGCCGACGACGACACCGGCGCCCGCCAGGTGGGCGCGATGCTCGGCTTCCTGTTCACACTGGAGAGCCTCGCGCTGTCACTGGGCTGCGACCGGGCCCAGCTCGAACTGGCCGTACGGCAGTCGCACCCACAGGACCCGGCCAAGGTCGCGCTGCTGTGGGCCGCCCAGACGCAGCTGGGCCTGCTGACCAGGGACGAGCTGCGCGTCCGCTGTGACGAGCTGCTGGCCAACCCGCTCGTCGTGCCGGCGTATCCGCTGTATGTGAGCGGGTTCGTCCAGGCGCTCGAACCGGTGCCCGGCCTCGCGCCGTTCGTGGTCGAGGCGCTGTCGAAGGCCTTCGCGCGGCTGCCCGACCCCGTTCTGCTGCCGTGGCTGCCGACGTTGATCTGCACGTTGCGGCAGCACGCGCCCGAGCTGGTCCCCGTCCTCGTCCGCGAGGCCGGGCGGACCTTCCCCGGCACGCTGCCCGAGCTGGACGCCTGGACCCCGCCATGGGAACGGCCGGCCTCCCCGGCGCGAGCGGCCCGGGCGGCGGCCGCGCCGAGCGGGCCGGTGTCCACGCTGCTGGCCCGGCACCCGGGGGCGTGCGACGCCGTCGCAGCACTGCTCGGCTGTACGGCGGAGTGGGGGAGCACCGGGCACGGGCACGACGAGGTGGCGAGCCTGCTCGACCGGCATCCGGCGACGACCGGCGCGGTCGCCGCGCTGCTGGGCGCGTGAGCCCGCACCCGCGCCTTCACCCGGTGGGGGCGTCGGTCCACCCGGTGGCGGCGTCGGCGAGCAGGGCGGGGACAAGCGAGGCCAGGACGGCCTCGTCCTCCTCCCTGCGGGGGGCGTACTCGGTGATTCCCAGGCCGGCCAGGGGAAAGCGGGCCGTCAGCGCGCGTACGGCGTCCCGCAGCGCCGCGACGGACAGACCGCCGGCCTCGGGATAGCTGAGCGACCCGAACTCCTCCGGATCGAGAACGTCGAGGTCGATGTGGATGTAGACGGCGGTGCCCCCGGCGGCGGCGACGGCCGGGACCAGGACGCCGGGGTCGGCCGTCAGCTCGGGAACGGTGAGCCGGGCGAGGCCCGCGTCGGTGGCGTAGGCCAGCTCCGCCGGATCCAGCGCGCGGACTCCGGCGAGGACCACCTGCCGGGGGTGCAGAGCCCGCGGCGGAACCAGGTCGGGGTGCCCTTCGCCCAGCAGAGTGCGCAGGACCATGCCGTGGAAGGCATGCGAGGGCGAGGATCCGGGCGTGTTGAGATCGCCGTGGGCGTCGAACCAGACGACGGTGAGCCCGTCGCCGTGTCGCTGCAGAGCGGCCGACACCGGCTGTACCTCCACCCCGCAGTCGCCGCCGACCGTGACGACCGTGGCCGTGCCGCACTCGCCGAGCGCGGCACGCGTCCGGGCGGCGACGGTGGTGAGGACGTCCAGGGCCCGGACTCCGTCCCGCTCGGTGCCCGCGGTGTCCGGAACGGGCACCCGCACGGCCCTGACGGGCGGCCCGGCGGACGATTCGGTGAACGGATCGGTAGGTGGCTCGGTGGCGGTCAGCAGAGAGGCCAGCCGTTCGGCGCCGAGGGACAGGAGCCGTGCGTCCTCGACGCTCGAACCCTGCCATTGGGGCACCTGAAGCACCGCGGTCGGAAGCACCGCCTGATCATTTCATGCCGATGCCCGCCGGACAGGGCGCGTACGCGTCGTGCCCGGGCCGGTGGTGGTGCGCGTCGCCGCAGCCCGTCATGCCGGGCCCGTCGTGCTCGGGCCGGTGGTCGTGCCGTCACATCATGCCGGGCCCGTCGTGATCGGGTCCTCGCCGGTGGTGTTCTCACCCCGTGGTTCTGGGGCGCCGGCGGAACCGGCAGGCCGACGGCGTACGCCGGTCCTCCAGCGCCTCCAGCACCGCGTCGATCCGTTGCCGGCACTCGTACGGCTTGGCGTGCCGCCGGCTTCCGGTCCGTCTGCCTCCGGTCGTGCCGGCCGGGGCGTCGGTCTTCAGGCCGCACTGCCAGTACCACTTCTGCAGGCCGTGCAGCACGCACACGTAGAGAGTGTCGATGTCGTCGGAACAGTGTGCCGCGTACGCGGTGATCTGGTCCCAGGTGGCGACGAGCGGCGTGGTGGTGGAGCCTCCGGCGCGGACGTGCGTCAGCACGTACAGGCGCGTGTGCCGGTCGAACTCGGCTTCGACGACGTCGCTCAGCAGGCGCGGCTGCCGCCGGACCAGGCCGGCTCGGGGCGGTGGCCAGGACGAAAACGTGATCAGGCTCAGCAGCGCCACCTCGATGCACCAGTCCAGAGTCATCGGGGCTTCCCTTCGTCGGAGGCCGTACCGGGATCCGCCCCCAGGGGCGGAGGCTCGGCCGCCGGTCGTCGCGCCGTCGCCTCACGAGGTGACGTGACCGGGACGCGGGTACGGTCCACGGGTGAGACAGGACATTGGAGAGCGGCTGCGACGATGCCGGTCGCAGCCGCTCTCTCGCGGCGCGTCTCCATCCGCGCCCCTGCCCCAGGTAGCGGGGTGTGGATGTCGACGACCATCCGGTCTCCCGGAAGGCAACTCCGCCGCGAACCGGACGAGGGACGTCCACTAGCTACCCCCACGCCCCTCGCCTTTCCCGGGGATGGCGCGCATCCGCCGAGAGCATCGCGGTGCTGTCGTCGCCGGCGCTGTGGGATGTCCGCCCACCGCGCCGGCTGACACCAGGCGAGCGGTTAGCGGTGACCCCAGCCGCCCTGACCCGGGCCGCCCTGACCCGGGCCGCCCTGACCCGGGCCGCCCTGACCCGGGCCGCCGTGGCCGGAGCCGCCCCAGCTGCCGCCCCCCGGACCGCCGTGGCCCGAGCCGCCGGGACCGCCGGGACCGCCGTGGCCGCCCCAGCTGCCGCCCGGGCCGCCCCAACCCGGGCCGCCCTGGCCAGGACCGCCGTGGCCGGGGCCGTCGGGACCGCCGTGGCCCCAGCCGCCGTGGTCACCCCCGTGGTCGCCGCCGCGGCCCCAGCGGCCCCAGCCATCCCAGCTGCCCCAGTCGCCGCGTCCCCAGCGGCCGCCCCAGGAGCTGCCGCCCCAGTTGTGACCCGGGTTCCCGAAGACACGGCCGGGAAGGCCGTACCAGCGGCCGGGCAGGCCGAGGGACGTGTCGCACCCCCAGCTACCGGGCAGGGGCAGCCAGCGGCCGCTGACGAAGTAGACGGGCCGGGTGAAGCCCGTTCCGCAGGACGGCGAGACGTAGACGCCGCCGTTGATGACGTACTGGCAGCTGGGGAGCATGTAGGTGCGACCGGCCACGATGTACTCGTGGACGCCGTCCCCGAGCTGGTAGCCGGGGAGGCCGTACCAGCGGCCGGGCAGGCCGCTGACGGCCTGGTCGCACCACTCGCCCGGCAGGGCGTAGGTGCGGCCGCCCAGGACGTACACCGGCCGGGTCAGGCCCGCCCCGCAGGACGGCGAGACGTAGACGCCGCCGTTGACGACGTACTGGCAGCTGGGGAGGATGTACGTCTTGCCCTTCAGGACGAAGTGGTGGACGCGGATGTCCGCGCGCGGATCCGGTCCTCGCCTGGGGGTGTCGATCGGGCGCGAGATGCTGCTCGTCGCCTGCGAGGCCGTGCTCGCCGTGCTCGCCGCGCTCGCGGCTTCGGCGGCCAGCACCGCGGGGGTGACGATTGCAGCGGTGGCGAGTGCCCCCGTGAGGAGGGCTTTCTTCATCGTCAAGAGACGATTCCTTTCATGAGGTGCTGCTGCTGTCGGATCGAACGCACATCCCGGCAGCCGGCGACGTGCGACGGCGAAGCGGGATGCGCAGGACGGCAGTCGAGGCGATTCGACTCGGGCTCCCCGTGAGAGCCTCCGCGGAGGATCAGGGGGTGACCCCGGACCGGAGACACGTAACGGGATCAAGAGCGCTCATCTGTGTCAGCAGATTTTGACGACATCGAAGGCCGGAACAGGTCGAGAGTCCGCACCCCCGCTGCCGCCGCGATGGCGTCCGCCGTGGTGCGGCGGCACGTCCCTCGTTTGAGCAGGCCGTCGATGCACTGTCTGGTAAGTGCCGCCCGGCGAGCGAAATCGGCCACGCTTTGACTGCGACCGACCATCAAGGCGCGCAAGAGTGCCACGCTCCGAAGGTGCATCTGCGGCTTTCCCGCCATAGCGAACCTCTCCGATGGAAACTGCATCATCAGATTCTGCTGACGTCTCGACTGCAGGTCGCACTCTAATCCGACCGAGCGCACGGCCGCACGTGAAACGGAAGCTTCCAGCGAATAAATCTTGTGCGTGATGGCTTTATATGACGCATCTTGTTGACAGAACTGATCCCTTGCTTCGTCGGGGTTTGCTCCCTGTCGTCAGGATCTAGCGGGCATGATGGTGGCGATCGCGGTCAGAAAGATTCGAGGAGCTGACAACCGAATGCCGTCGCAGCGCGTGACACCCGACCAGCCCCCCACCCCCCTGAGCGACTGCATCCGCGACTACGTGGCGGACAAGGGGATGAGCATCCGTACGCTCGCATTGCGGTCGGTGAGCGGAAGCACAGGTCAGTGCCTCACCGCTCAGTGGATTACCGACGTGCTGAGCGGCCGGGTGTCGCGGATGCCTGATCTCTGGCGCCTGGAGGCTCTCGCGACCGGCCTCGAGATGGATCCGGACAGCGTCAAGGCGCTGGCCATAAGTCAGTGGATCGGGTGGGACATAGCCGACGTCCGGACCGGCGTCGGAGAACGGCTGATCTTTCGCGTGCCCAAGGGGTATACGACCGAACAGTCGGCACGCCTTGCCGATCAACTCATGCGGGCGATCAATAGCGCGCCGGCCGATCCGGAAAGGGAGGAAACGTGATGTTCCGGATGTACGGTCGCCTCAGGCGGGGCTGATGCGTCAAACTTTCCTGGCAACGAGCAGCGAAACGATCGGGGACGTGATTGCCAGAAAGGATATGGTGGATGATTCGTGTCATCGCCGTCGCAACCAACAGTGGAATTCCGTCGCGCCCAGTTGCTGCATAGCTGCCCGGCAGTAATCCTCCATGCACTTCAGGAAAACCGGATCATCGCCTATGTCGACGAGAGGCAGTTCGCCCCCGAGCTGACGATCCCCATGGACGAGATCGGCACGGCGACGCTGAAACTGCTCCAGCCGGTCGAGGACGCGCGCCCGATGCCGGCGCTCCGCGTCCGCGTCAGAAGAAGCGGAGATCTCGGCCATGAGCTCGCCGTGGCCGAGTTCGCGACAGAAGAAATCACAGTCGGCGTCGAGAAGACGCTCATCACCGAGGAGCTCGCCGCCTGCCTGAGTGACGCCGGCACCGCGGTCACCCGCGCCTTCGTCCGGCGTACGACGTGAACCCTTGGCAAGGCCGAGGCCGAGGCCGAGGCCGTACCGGGCTGACGTAGCGGGTCGGGAAGGAGCGGCCGCCGTCCTCGGCGGACGAGCGACGGCCGGAGACGGCGCCGAGGAGCCGGGGCGGTTCCGCGGGCCCGCCGGTGAGGCCGAAGGGGACGGCTAGAAGCCGGGTTCGTGCGGGCGGGGACGCGCGGTGGGAGGCCGCGTGCGCCTGGACGAATGGACGGGGCCATGGTGTCGCCGTGCCCGTGCCGGCCGGGCCTTTTCGCCGCGCCTCGAGCGGGTGTCGTGCTCGGCGGGCGGCGGCGCGGGCCTCGGCGCAACGGTCCCGAACCGGATCGCGCCGTCGGGGGTGGTCGTGGCCACGATGCCGCCGACCGGAGGCGCGCCCGGCGCCGGACCGGAGGCGTCGGTGCTCGCCCAGACGCTCGCGGCGGCCAGGACCGCGAGCCCGGTCACGACCACGGAACGGATCAGCCTGGGGCGGCGTGGAAAGCGACGTCCCGGAGGTGTCGGAGACGGGGAAGGCTCGTGCCGGGTGAGTGGCGCACCGCCGGTGCCGCGGTGCCGTCCGGGGGAGGAGGGCGCGTACGGCGGCGGCTTGGGCCCGGCCGCGCGGGCGAGGCCGTAGGGGGCTCGCCTGGTGGGACGATGCGGGCGAGGTCTGTCCTGGCCGTTCATCACGCGCTCCGGATCCGAGGAAGTCGTGTCGTGCACGAAGAGAGACGCAATGACTACGAACGGTATCCGAGATCTCGGGATTCCGGCCGACTTTGGCCCCAGGTTGTCAGCAAATTCTGCTGACAACCTGGAGTTTTAAAATCCCCCGCCGAGCGCGTGCTCGATCGAGGGTCGTGCTCGCGATCCTCCGGGGCGTTCTCTCACCGCGCCCCCATCGCGATGGATCAGCCGCAGGGGGTGGTGTAGTAGTCGGCCCCGCAGTCGTCGTAGAGGCTGTCCACGACGACTACCGGGGTGGTCCAGTAGCCCAGCGGGCGGCTCCAGTAGCCGAGTGGACGGCCCCAGTAGCCGTTGCCCCACCGGTGGCCCGAGGGGTGACCCCATCCATGTCCCCAGCCGCGTCCCCAGTCGGCGGCGTGAGCCGGAAGACCGGCCTGTGCGGTCGTGGCCGTCTGCCGCGGGGTGGCCGTCTCGGCCGAGGCCGCGATCGGCGCCATCACGACGAGTCCGGCGGCGCAGGCCGCGCCGGCCAGGAGCAGTCGCTGAATCATGCGTAACCTCCTGTTGCTTCGAAGTCACTCAATGTGACCGCTGACACGGTACAACGCCTCCGATCACGTTCCTGGACGGCGACACATCAAGCGACGGCAATGTCGCGAGAGGCACCGGCCATGCCTCCCGGCCCTCCCGGGCGGGCCGGTCCGCGAGCCGGCCGTGGCCCCCTGTCCGGAGACCACGGCCGGCACCCGATTCGTCAGGAGGCCCGAGACGCACCTGCCGGCGTCACGGGCTATGGGCGGTGGTCAAGGCGGTGGCGGGCGGACCTACCAGTCGCCGTCCCCGCCCTCGTCCTCGTCGCCCTCGAAGATCTCTTCGACGATCTCGCCCGCCACCAGACCACCGACCACTCCGGCGGCGCCGGCCGCGGCCACCGCACCCCAGCCCGGGCCGCTGTGGTGCTCGTGGTGGCCTCCGTGGAAATGAGCGTCGTGCCCGTGCTCGTAACCGCCGTGGCCGCCGTAACCGCCGTGGCCGCCGTACGGTGCGCCGTGCTGGGCCAGCCCGGTGAGCCAGCGGTCGATCTCCCCGGCCCAGTCCATGCGTACGGCGTCCTCGTGACCGACCCGGAAGCGGCCGATGGCGTCGGCGGAGTGGTGGCCCGCGCGTTTGTCGGCCTCCAGGATGACCTCCAGACCGGCGGGGTCGGCCACGAAGGTGAGCTCGACCTCCCCGACGACACCGGCCTGCCGCGGCGGCGGGTAGAACTCGATCTCCTGGTAGAACGGCAGCTCCTGGCGCACGCCGTGCAGGTGGCCCGCCTCCAGGTCGGCCGACTTGAAGGCGAAGCCGAGCCGGAGGAACGCCTCCAGGACGCGCAGCTGGGAGGGGAGCGGCTCGACCGCGACGGGGTCGAGGTCGCCCTTGTCGACGGCCTTGGCGATGGCCACCTCGGTGCGTACGCCGAGCGCCATGCCGGTCAGGTGCTGCCCGTCGATCTCGCTGATCGGGGCCTCCCACGGCACCGGAATCTGGAAGGCGATGCTCCGGTTCTCGCCCTTGCGCAGGGTGAACGGACCGGACACCCGCGCACGGGAGAACTCGCCGAGCCCCGCGCTCTCGCCGTCGCCGTGCTCGAGCTCCACCCCGGCGACGAGGCCGAGAGTGATCTCCTCGATCTCGGCGTCGAAGTCGCCGCCGGACAGTCTCACCTCGCCGGTGAGCACGCCGCCCGGCCGGACCCGTGGGGTGGTCAGTACGGTGTCCACCGAGGGGGCACCCACCCCGAGAGCGCCCAGCATCCGCTTGAAGACCACGTGTTTCTCCCTGTAGACGGTCGATGAGGTGTGTCAGCCGCCCACTCGAACGATCAAGACCAAGGGCCGGGTTCCGCCGGTTGGTAAAGATCGCGCTTTCGTCGGCCGGCAATCCGCGCGGCGGCGCCGGCACGCGACGGCCGCCAGGGCGCGTCACACCCGGGCGAGGGCGGACCACCAGGGCCGTAGGGCCGTGTCACACCCCCGCACGAGGATGGCCGCCCCTTCACCGGCGGCCGGAGGGTGTGCTCCTCGCATGTCCCGGCTGGCCCGTGACCGGCGGGCGCGGCCGAGTCAACCGGTGCACGCCCAGGCCGACGGCGGCCAGGACGGCCACCCCGGCCACCGCCAGGAGACCGGCCCGCTGGGAGATCTGCTCCACCAGCCCGTAGGAGCCTCCCGCGGCGTACCCGAGCCCCACGGTGCCGGCCCCCCAGGCCAGGCCGCCGGGCACCTCGAAGGCGAGGAATCTGGCGTACGGCAGGCGTCCCATGCCGGCCAGCAAGGGGATCAGGGCGCGCAGCAGACCGACCCAGCGGCCGAACAGGACGGCCCACCCGCCGCGCCGCCGCAGGTAGTTCTCGGTGCGGTCCCAGCGCTCCGCGCTCACCCGGCGGCCGAGCCGGCTGTCGCGCACGCGCGGCCCCAGCCGCCGGCCGACCCGGTAACTGATCGAATCCCCCGCGACCGCGCCCACGCCGGCCACGGCCATCGTGAGCGGCAGGTTCACGTGGCCCGTGAAGGCGAGGAAGCCGGCCATCAGCAACGTGAGCTCGCCCGGCACCACGAGCCCGACGAGTGCCGCCGTCTCCGCGCAGGCCATCAGCCCGACCACCAGGTAGGCCCACGGACTCGCCATCGCCATGAACTGGTGCAGCCCCTGTGTCATCGGTTGCCCCCCGCCGCCGCGACGACTCCTCCCCACAATGCACGTCACACCGGGAACGTCAGTAGCTCGCGGCGGGAAAACCTCGGTAAGCGTCGGACCCGCGAGGGAGACTTCCGACCGCGCCCACTCGGGAGCCGGGGTTCATGGTCGAATCGTTCTTCCACCTCTTCCACAGAGGAGACGAAGGCACATGAACCACAGATCTCTTCAGGAGACCAGGGAGTTCTTCGCCGCGAAGGCGGCCACCTGGGAGGAGAAGTATCCCGACGACGGCCCGGCCTTCGCCGCCGCGATCGCCGAGATGGCGCTGCCGGCCGGGGGGCTGGCCGTCGACGCCGGCTGTGGAACCGCCCGCGCTTTTCCTGCGCTGCGGGACGCGGTCGGAGCAGCGGGGCGCGTGGTGGGCGTGGACGTCACCCCGGAGATGATCCTGTCGGCCCGCGCACGGGGGCGGGGCGACTACGGCCGGCTGCTGGTCGCGGACGTCGGGCGGCTTCCGCTCCGCGACGGCGTGGCCGACGGCGTGCTGGCGTCCGGGCTGATCTCCCATGTCCTCCGGCCGGCTGCCGTGCTGTCCGAACTGGCCCGGGTGACCCGGCCGGGCGGGATGCTGGCGCTGTTCCACCCCGTGGGCCGGGCGGTGCTCGCGGCACGGCGCGGCCGCACCCTGACCTCCGACGACGTACGGGCCCGGCACAACCTGCGTCCCCTGCTGGACGAGACCGGATGGACCCTGGTCGATTACCACGACACCGACGAGCGCTATCTGGCGCTGGCTCGCAGATGAGCCGGCTTCGGCTTCGCTGTGACGCTCGGGACGGAATTCGACGCCGGACGAGGTTCGACGACGCTCGGGACGAGGTTGACGGCGCTCGCGGTTGGACGCGGGAAGAACGGTACATTGCGCCCATGTCCTCCACCTCGCGGCCGGACGATCGCCTCGCGTCCGTGTTCCGCTTCGCCAGCGAGCTGATCGCCTGGGTCGCCACGCCGTGGGCCATCGCCTCGTGGTCCCTGCCGCTGGCCGTCCTGTCGGTCGTGGTGCTGATCGGGCTGCCGACGCTGCTGTCCACTCCCGGCGACAAGCGGAACGTCATCGTCGCGGTGCCCGGGCCGGTGACGATCGCGCTGGTTCTCGTGCAGCTCGTGGCGGCGGTGGTGGCCGCGTGGGCGGCCTGGCCCCCGATCGCCGCCGTGCCGGTGACCGTGCTTGCCGCGATCACCGTCCTGCTCGAACTGCCACGCTGGCGGTGGCTCGCCTCCCGGTGAGGAGTTCCCCGCGGAGCGGATTCCGTCGCATGGCGGCCGCGCCGGCCGGCGATCGTGGCGGCGGATCGTCGCGTACCGTCCGCGCCCGACGCTGTCGATTCACGTGTGGACTCGCCCTACGGCAGCGGGACGAGATTTCCGCGTTCGCTCAGCGGTTCGCTCTCCGGCCTACCGGCTGACGCGGGAGTGCCGTGTCCCCCGGGCTGGCCGGATTGTCTACCAGTGCGGGTCGAAAAGCACGATCGCGATCGACTCCAGCAGCCCGTCGCGTATCCGCGTCAGCACCCACACCACTATCGCGGCGAACGCGGTGCTGACGATGAGCGTCACCAAGAGCAGCGTCAGAAGAGATCGCCATGTGGGCCGGGGCCGACGCTGAATGACCATGCCACCAGCTAAGCAGGTGATCGACAGTAACACCAGATTCGTCGGCATTCGCCGCAATTCGGTACAAATCATGAAAGCGTAATTTAGAATCGGCCGGCCGGAAAAGACCGCTTCCGACGTCGGGCAGAAAGGCCCGCGTGCGGTGGGGTGCACGAGATCCGCTCGGCATTCTGCGGGTGATCGTGCTCATCCGGCCGGCCCGCCGGCGTCGCGCCCCGATTCGCGCAGCCACCAGAGCAAAGCGGCCGAGACCAGGCAGGCGGCGGTGAACCACAACGGGGAGACGGTCGGCCTCGAAAAGGTCATGATCATCCCGTACAGGCCAGAGGCATCCGGCCGGCTGAGAACCCAACCGCCAGGGAGGCCGAGACCGTGCCGGTCGACCAGGGCCACGGCGGCGAACCCGCCGAGCGCGGTGAGGAGCAGGCCGCTCATGGCCACCCGGAACGCGGCTCGCCGATGCAGGGCGACGAGCACCAGTACGACCAGGCCGCCGAGACCGACGAACAGTTCGAGACCTTGCCAGAGCGCCGAGGACACACCATTCACTGGATCACTCAGGTCGCGGGGGAGCCGCTC
Source organism: Microbispora sp. ZYX-F-249 (assembly GCF_039649665.1). Classification (NCBI taxonomy): domain Bacteria; kingdom Bacillati; phylum Actinomycetota; class Actinomycetes; order Streptosporangiales; family Streptosporangiaceae; genus Microbispora; species Microbispora maris. The sequence continues at coordinate 132,532 of NZ_JBDJAW010000019.1, forward strand.
GAGCGACACGTGCGGAGTGATCCATGCCGGATGACGGTTGGCCAGCGGCGGAAGGAGCAGGACCAGGCACGCGCTGACGCGGGCCGCCACCGCGAGCCCGGCTCTCCGGTCGGTCGGCAGAACGTAGGGGGCAGGCTCAGCGGGCGTGCGGGCGAGCTCGTGAGCGGATCGTGTCAGCCAGATCACGAAGAGGGCGTCGGCGGCCGACGTGGCCTCGTCGTAGACGTCGTGAAGGCCACCGGCCTCGCTCAGCGCCATGCCCCCGACGAGGAGCGCGTCCGGCACCACCACGGCAGCGATGCCGTACCACACGGTCGTGCGCCCCCAGCGGCCGTCCCGCCACTGGGCCACCAGCACCAGCACGGACCACACCAGGGCGCCGACGTCGGCGAAACCCCGGATCGCCGCCGCTCGCTCCGCTTCGCGCCAGTCGAGCAGGTCGAACACCTCGGTCGCCGCCAGGCTCACCTGGGCCAGCAGACCGGCGCCCAGGGCAAGGTCGGCGTGGCGTAAGGTGCGGCGCAGCACCGGGTGGAACAGCACCACGACCGCCGACATCAGGAGCGCGTCGAGCACCACCGCCCACCACGGCCAGCTCGGCATGACGGCGTAGAACGCCCAGAACGCCACTGTCGCGTATAGAGCCCTACGCAGCGGGCGGGTTTCGCGGTCGGCCGAGCGGGCCCTCCCGTACGGCAGGCCCCGCAGCGCCTGCCACAGCGCCCAGGCCCACAGTCCACCCGCCAGGGAGAGAACGAGCACGGCCGGCCACGTGGCCGCGGCGTCCTCGTCCGCGTCGAGGAACAGCGCCAGCCGCCACAAAGGGCCGAGACCGCCACCGGTCAGTGCGAGCACGGCGGCGACCACCAGCGCCGCACATATCCACCGGTCACGAGCGCGGCGGGAAGACTCCACCGATAACGGTGCACGCGTCACATCCAGGAAGTCGAGCAGGGGGTGAGGCGCTTACCCTAGCGACTCCTGCTCGCGGCATTCGACGAAGTGAAACCGGACGCATTTGGCCGTCACTGATGACCGCAATGGTCCAGGTACCAGCAGCCTCCGGCAAGGTCCTCACATGCCGCTGACCGCTCGGCCCACTGCATGCGCGAAGGTCGTACGCCGGGTCGAGCGCGCCCGGGCGCGGCGAGCTTGCCGCCCGCTGCTCGGCGGCAGGCGGGTCAGTCGTCGAACTCGAAACCGTCCGCCTCGGCGGCCGTGACGAGCCGCCGCATGCGGTCGGCGTCAGCCGCGATGGCCGCCATCCGGGTGCCCAGTTCCTCCAGTGCCCCGCGGTCTCCTCCGTACGCGCAGAACATGTCGCCTTCGGGGTTGTAGGAGAACCGGCCTTCCAAACCGGAGGCCTCGGTGCTGACGAGCAGTTGCGCGACGCCTTCCCAGAAATATCCGTTCGGCGTGTGAGCGAGCTCCTCGATCACGTCGTCGACCTGCGTGGTTCCCACGTCCAGCAACAGCGAGTACTCTCCCGGAGCCGACTCGATCAGCCTCAATGGATGCATCGGGGCATGCTGCCACTTGTGATGCCAAGCCACAAGGCATGCCCGTCGACCACGTACTCTTCTGGCCCTGAGCGCCGTGTTCGTAATCGGGGTGAATTGGCGCGGAAGAACCGGACGAGATACGAGATGGGGTGGGAGTGCGCCTGTCGGAGCGGACCTGGTCGACCATGATCAGCAATGTCCGCCTTGGCCGCGACGAGTACCGAGTGGTCCGGCCGGCTCGGGCGGTGTAGCACGCGATGCTGTACGAAGGCCGGCTCGGCGCGGAGCTCAGCGTGGACAAGCAGGCGGCCGTGGTGCTCGCGATGGCCTGGGGGCTGGCCGCCCGCTCCCCGCACAGCTTGATCTACCTGCCGCTGCGTACGGCCCGCCCGGCTGACTCGGCCAACCAGGAGCGGCTGCTGGATCTGGTCCTGCTGCATCATCGCCTGGCGTTTCCGGTTTCCCGCTGGAAACAGGTCCGCGCCCGATTGGGACCGGGTAGGCCGCACGGCGTGAGACTTCCGTCGCAGGCGTTTCGGCAGCGCCCGGATGTTGATCAGCGACGGTGGACTCATCAGGGCTTTTGTGATCATCTCCGCTGGGACATCGCCGCGGACACCCTCTTCCTGGTCGGCAGCCGAGAGGCGTTCGAACTGGAGGCGGACCCGGTGCGTGCCCTGGCGGAAGATTGTCCGGGGCATCTCGCGGAGAGTCCCGATGCGCATTGCTGCGCTGAGATCAACCTGGGCCGGATGCGGATGGGGTACCCAGACCGCCGCCGCCCGTGGGCGGAGCTACACATCGAGTACTGCCGGCACCATCGATAGCAGCGATGCCGGTCCTCATTCGCCGCCGATGACATGTGAACCGACCCGCTTGTCCGAGTTCACTTGGTGAGGCCCACGCAGGCGGAAACGGGCATGGCAAGCGATTGCGCGGTGGTCACCTCATGGTCGAGAGCCGCTTCACCGTCGGCTGAGAATGCTTTTGGCGGCGAGGGAACGGCATACGGCTGCTCATGCCGATGAGCCCATACTTCGGATCACATAGGTGTGTCATGATCGAACGCGATGAGCGCTGGAGGGGACCCCGATCCCCGTTTGAGTGAGGCTCGCCGGCACCACCTGGATCAGGTGAACGGTGTGCTTCGTCGCCCTGGCATGTACGGCAGGGATGAGATGGCGGAACGGCTCCTGCTGGAGGCGATGGCCGCCGTGGACGGGAGCCTGACGCGGTGGCAGGCGGAGTGCGATCGACTACGCGAACGCGAGGCTTTCACCGCGACGGGCGTCAAAGGCGCTTACAGCGACATCCTTCCCCCCGACGCCTTGCGTGAGGCCACGGCCTCCATCTATGCCGAGATCGCTCATCGTCTCGGCTGGCTGGAGCCGGATCGGGCGCTGTCGGCGGCGGAGTTCCAGCAGTTGAGCGCCGACATCGGCGGGTGGGTGACGCAGGACCGCACGCTGTCGGAGGTCGTCGAGACGTTCGGGCCCCCGTCGCTGTGGATCGGCGGAACCAACCCGTTCTACTCCAAGACCCTTGCCTACGTCACCGCCGATCGCGACGACGACCTGAAGTGCTTTCACCTGTGGAACGCCTTCGCGGACACCGCGCCCGAGACCGGGTTGCGGGGCGTCCACCCCGAACCGGTGGTGCTCGCCGTACGCCATCGGCCGGGCCCTTTTCCCGGCGCCTTCTCGTTCACGCCGGAGGGCCTGCGCCGCAGGCCCGGCGCCGACCAGTGCAGTCCGCTCAGGCCGGCCGTCTGGATCTTCCACGGTGACCACGCCCGATACGCCTCCGGCGTGTTCGACACGCTGGACGCCGGACTCGCCTGGGCAGCCGAGCACCAGGTGACCGGGATCCTGGCCGAGTACCCGTACGGCGGCGCCTACGACGTCGCGGTCAGCGAAGGCCGCTTCACACCCTCGAAAGCGCATCACGGCACCGCCGATCACGTCGCCGCCTTCAGCCCGGGGTTACGTCATATCCACCTGACCGGCGGCCGCCCAGGCCAATAGACGTCCGCTTCATGCCGCTGACCGACCCTGCCGGCGGCGAACCCGGCATTGGCTCAAGTGAAGCGATCCGGGTTGGAGGAGGCTTTGATGCGTCTCGCTCAATCGGAGACCAGTCCCCGCCGCGCCCGCGCTCACTGAACAGCAATTGAGATATGCGACGATGAATCATGATGTCCAGAATGCGAGCGGGTTGGGATCCTCTGGCGGTGATCACGGCCCTGATCGTTCTGGTCATAATGGGCCTGTACCTTGGATTCGTCGCTCAGCAGGACGGTCAGGTGCTTGCCTGGTTCCTCGGCGCACTGGCCTCGGGTGCACTTCTTGCGTTCTACGGCGCAGTCCGTACGGCGCTCTGGCGGGGACTGGCGCTAACGGTGGCGGGCGTAATCCTGATGGTGGCCGGAATCCTCGGCATTCTCTCCATCGGCCTTCCGATCCTCGGCGCGGGTGTGCTGGCCTTGGTCGCTGCTGCGCGTGCACGGCAAGATCGACTATAAGTGCGAACGCGGCGCATCCGCCGCGACGGGCGCCACGGGCGCCACGGGCGCCACAGCCTTCCACCACCACGGGCGACGGGAGTCTCGAACGGTGTGGCGGTGGCGACACGGCTGCAGGAAGTCTGCCTGAAATTTACAGCGGTGTCCGTCACGGACCAGCGGTCCGAGCAAATCGCCTCCCTTTCTGTTGACGCACTCCCGCCTCCTCTTTAGCGTGAGGCCTCCGTGGGTGATCGGCATTTTTTGTTATCGCTAACAGTGTGCACAAGTGAAAGTTGACCCAGCAATTCAGATCTAGTGATGGGACATTTCATGGCACTGAGCATGGCGTCTGATGGTTACTCATCAGGACCATCGCGGAACATCCGGTCGTTGCGCCGATTGCTGATCGCCCTTGTGGTGACCGCGCTCACCGCAGTGGCAGCCCTCGTCCCCGCGCCGTCGGCCAATGCCGCCACCAGCCAATTCCGAGGCATGAACTGGGCCGTGCTGGGCGACAACTTCAGCACCGGCACGCTCGTCCTGCAGGGCCTGAGCCAGTCCGACAGCAACGCGACAGTACGGGCCAAGGCCAACTCGCTCTACGACTACATGGAATACATCATGGGGGTCAACACCGTCCGGCTGCCCATCAACACCCACACGGTGGCCAACACGACCTGGTGGAACTCCTACCGCGGCGCCATCGACGCCGCCACCGACCGTGGATTCAAGGTCATCCTGGCCTATTGGGAGGACGGCGCAGCCTCCGGCGGCAGGATCACGAACCTCGCCGCATGGAACGCGATGTGGTCCAGCGTGATCAGCACGTACGGCTCGAACGGCAACGTCTACTTCGAGCCGATGAACGAGCCGCACGGCTACTCATCGGCGGAGTGGCGCAACGTAGCGGCGAACTGGCTCAGCACTCACACCGCGGCGGTGCCCGGCCGGGTGCTCATCGGCGGCACCGGCTTCAGCCAGGACCTCCGGGACATCTGCAACGACAGCCGCTTCAACTCGACGCTGCTGTCCTTCCACTACTACGCCTTCTTCTACAGCGCGATGACCTACGACGCCTTCCGAAGCCACATCCAGACGCTTCTGGGCAACTGCGCCTCCCGCGCGGTCGCGACGGAATACGGCGCGCCGATGTCCACCGGCCTCAACTACGCCGACCCGAACAGCACCGACAACTTCGTGCGGTACCTCCGCGCCATGGCCCAGGTGATGCGCGACAACCAGATGGGTGGCACCTACTGGCCCGCCCTCGGCGGCAAGATAACCGCAGGCCTCGGCTACGACCACTACTCGATGTGGGCCCTCGGCGGCAGCGGCACCAACCTCACCTTGGCCGTCCGCAACCAATCCGGCGCCGACCGGGTCCGCTACGGCTGGGGCGACACCGTCGGCGACTCCACCCCTTCGCCGCAGCCGGAAACGTTCTACAGGCTCAACGTGCGCCACAGCGGCAAGGCCATGGACGTCCAACAGGCGAGCACCAACAACAGCGCGCGCGTCGACCAGTACACCTACGGCGGCAACCCATGGCAGCAGTGGCAGTTCCAGGACGCCGGCAGCGGCTACTGGCGCATCGTCAGCCGCCACAGCGGGAAGTGTCTCGATGTGGTGGGCGCTTCGACCGCCGACGGTGCCGAGCTCATCCAGTACACCTGTGGCACCGGCGCCAACCAGCAGTTCCAGATGGTCGCCAACGGCGGCTACTTCCAGCTCCGGGCACGACACAGCGGCAAATGCGTGGACGTACCGGCCGCATCGACCGCGGACGGCGTGATCCTCAAGCAGTATTCGTGCAACACCGGCGCCAACCAGCAGTGGTCGCGCACGGCCGTCTAACGGTCGTCTCGACGTAACCGCGGATCCGCGGTACATCCATCCATCCCCGGTGCCGGTCTCGTGCTGTGCGCTCGGTGCCGGGGATCCGGATGCGGCGTTGCGCGGTCGGTCCGAGGTGCGGTGTCGGTCCTGCCACCGGTCCGTCTCCCCGGGCCGCCGTCCCGAATCGGACGTGCGATTCTCACCACCGCACGGCGGAGTGAGTCCTCTTCGAAGAGCAGTGGTCCGCTACGGCCGGTGGCCACAGAACCCAATCGTCGCGGGCCGGGCTCCGCGACGCTCTGGAGGCGCTGCCTCCCGAGTCTCCGGCCACCCAGCCGTGAGAGCTACCGGTCGGGTCTCAGCACTGCCACGGTGCTGACGTAAGCGAGCCGTCGGCCGGATGTCAGCCAGCTGACGGAGGCTGTCGGCACGGCGGCCGAGCCATTCTCGTGGAGACATCGAATCCCGGTACCCGGGCGAGACCACGAGGAGCGGACCATGAACACCATCGCGCGGCACTGGATCAACGGACAGTGGACCGGCTCCGGCTCGGTTCTGGAATCGATCAACCCGGCCGACGGCACCGTCGTCGGCTCGTTCTACGACGGTGGCGAAGCAGAGGCCTCGGCCGCCGTGGACGCCGCCGCCGCCGCGTTCGCGACCACCGAATGGGCGCGCACTCCCTCGCTCCGGGCGACCGCACTCAGCCGGCTGGCCGACGCCCTCGAGGCCCGGGTACCCGAGGTTGCGGCCATGTTGTCCCGGGAGAACGGCAAGCTGCTGGGTGAGACCACGTGGGAGGTCAGCGGTGCAGCCGGGTGGCTGCGGTACGCGGCGGCCTCTGTGCGCACCCAGACCGCCGGGCGCGCCGCCGAGACGGCACCCGGCCAGTACACCCACTCGGTGCCCGAGCCGCTCGGTGTCGCCGGGATCATTTCTCCCTGGAACTCCCCCATCATGCTGACCGTGCGGGCACTGGGCCCGGCGCTGGCCGCCGGCTGCACCGTCGTGGTCAAACTTCCGGCTCAGACGGCACTGACCAATGAGCTTTTCGCGCAGGTTCTGGCCTCGGTCCCGGAGATCCCGGCGGGAGTGGTCAGCGTGTTCACCGAGTCCGGCAACACCGGGGCCCCGTTCCTGGTCTCCTCGGACAAGGTCGACGTGATCAACTACACCGGCAGTACGCCGGTCGGGCGCCATATCGCGGCCGCGGCCTCCACCACACTCAAGCGGCTCGGTCTGGAACTGGGCGGCAAGGCGCCCATGGTGATCTTTCCCGACGCCGATCTGGACATGGTGATCCCCACGGTGGTGCAGTCGCTGGTGCTGATGAACGGGCAGTTCTGCTGCACCGGCTCCCGTGTACTGGTTCACCGGGACATCGCCGACCAGGTGCGCACTCGCCTTACCGCCGCGCTCGCGCAGGTGCGGCTCGGGTCGGGCGACGACGAGAAGGCCCAGCTCGGCCCGGTGATCGACCGGGCGTCCGCCCAGCGGGTGGACGCGATCGTCGAGGAAGCCGCCTCGTACGGCACGGTACTGCTGCGCGGCGGTGTGGTCACCGACGGCCCGCTGGCCGCCGGCGCGTTCTACCGGCCGAGCCTGATCGAGGTGGACCGCACCGACGTCCGGATCGTGCAGGAAGAGGTCTTCGGTCCGGTCCAGACGTTCGAGGTCTTCGACGACGAGGACGACGCCGTGGCCAAGGCGAACGCCACCATCTACGGCCTGGCCGCCTCGGTGTTCAGCTCGGACTCGATGAAGGCCCGCCGGATCGCCCGGCGCATCCGCACCGGCACGGTATGGATCAATACCTGGGGAGCCATCAGCGAGGACTTCGAGGAGGGCGGCGTCAAGGGAAGCGGTTACGGCTACCTGTGCGGCCCGCGCGCGATCGAGGAGTTCCAGGCCCTCAAGGTGTACGTGGAGCAGGACCACACCCAGTCCGCTCACTGATCAGATCATGACCTGGCCCGTCGCCCACCTGGGCGCCGGGCCGTCCCCTGCACGGGAAGGTCGCACCAGGCGTCGATTCTGATCACCGGAGCGCGACCTGCCCGCTCTGGCCGAGACCCAGCGACTCGCGGCCGAAGTGGCGGCACGGCACGATCGCCTCGACGTGCTGGTCGACAAGGCGGGTGTGGGCTTCACCTGGAACGGCACCATCCGAAGCATGTCAGCGGACGGATACCAGCAGCGGCTGGCGGTGAACCATCTGAGCCCTGTGCCGCTCACCCGGCAACTGCTGCCGCTGTTGCGCGCGGGCAGCCCATCACGCAGCGCCACCATCGCCTCGGTCGCGCAGGAACCGATGGAATCAAAGCGATACGCAGCATTTCGATTTGGAGTGGTCCATGAACCAGAGAATTGTGTCTCATGCCTACAGTGCCGACGATCCTGGACTGCCAAGCCCACCGGCAGTGACAGACATCCGGCACACGCTCCGGGAGCAGAGCCGGAACGCGTCCGCGAACGCCGAACCCCGGCTCGGCCCCACCGTTCCGGCCGCCGTCCGGCGTTGGAAGCTGTGGCTCCTCACCGTGTGCGGTATCTACCCCACCATCGTCCTGCTGGGCCTGGCCACGAACCCGGTTCTGGAGGATCTGTACCTGCCGGTGCGACTCGCTGTACTCGTCCCGGCGGCGGCAGCAGCGATGGTCTGGCAGATCAATCCCCGACTGCAGCGGCATTTCGGAGCTTGGCTCACCAGATGACAAGCAGCCCGGCTCCGCCGCCGGTGCGCTCCGCGGCGCCCGCACACCAAATACCACTGCGCAGCCTCACGGCGCGAGGCCGCGACGAGACCCACCGCGTCGTCTCACTGGAGCTCTTCTTCGACCTGTGCTTCGTCGTGGCCATAGCCCAGGCATGCGCCCAGTTGGTGCACGCCATAGTCGAGGGACACACGGGCGAGGGGATCCTCAACTATTTGATGATCTTCTTCGCCATCTGGTGGGCGTGGATGAACTTCACGTGGTTCGCCTCGGCTTACTACAACGACGACGTGCTGTACCGGATCGTCACGCTGATCCAGATAGCCGGCGTGCTCGTCCTGACGGCAGGCGTCTCCCAAGCGTTCGAGGAACACGCGTACCTGGTCGTCATTTTGGGCTATGTGATCATGCGGCTCGCCATGACGGCGCAGTGGCTGCGCGTGGCGCGGTCGAGCCAGGGCCCCGAGCGGACGATGGCGCTGCGGTACGCCGTCGGGCTGTGCCAGATCGGCTGGCTGGGACTACTGGCCCTGCCGGAGGCCGGCCGCCCGTGGCTCTTCCTGGTGATGACGCTGCTGGAGATGGCCGTACCGCTGTATGCGGAGCGGGCCCACCCCACGCCGTGGCACCCCCACCACATCGCCGAACGGTATGGGCTGCTCACGCTCATCGTGCTCGGCGAGACCATCGCGGCGGCGACCGTCGCCGTGAAGTCGGGGATCGACGAACACAAGGCCCTGGGTGAGTTGCTGCCCATCGCCGCCGGCGGACTGCTGATCATCTTCGCCGCCTGGTGGGTGTACTTCGCGGTCCCCATCCACGGGCACCTCCGGTCCAACCGGCAGTCCTTCCTCTGGGGTTACGGCCATTACCTGATCTTCGTCTCGGGTGCCGCGATCGGGGCCGGCCTGGAGGTGGCGGTGGAGCATGCGGTGGGCAAGGCGCACCTCTCGGCGCTGTCGGCGTCGGCTGCGGTGACGCTGCCGACAGCGCTGTTCCTGCTCACGGTGTGGGCGCTGCACTCGCGCTTCTACAAGGTGGGGATCGCCCAGCAGTCGGTGCTGCCGGCCACGGCGCTGCTGGTGGTCGTCTGTACGTTCCTGGGTCACTGGGCGGTGCTCGCGGCGGGGCTGGTGGCGGCGCTGGCGGTGGCAGCCGGGGTGACGCTGACGGCGCTCGGGGCGAGCCCGGTGCGCGGGAGGGGCGAGGAAAGCGTCGCGGTGCCAGTTCTGTGAGGGAACCCTCGCCGCCGCGGGAACCTGGCCGGCACGGCGTACGACGGCGCCCGTACCGTGCGCCCGGTGCACCTGCTCAACGACGGCGACACGTTGTTCACGCCGGCTACGGGGACGCACCCGCTCGGCACCGCGAACCCGCTGGCCTTGGACGACGTCCTTACGGCGGGGCGCGGACGCGGTGACCCACGCGACCGTACGCGCTGTGGGCACCGCCGAGTGGGTCGCGCACTCATCGACGGAGCCGAGACCACCAAGGTCCTCGACGCCGCTCAGGCCGCCAACGTCGACGCCACCCACATCACCGTCATCAGCCGACCCAAGGGCTCCCCGGGACGGCTGACATCGAGGACCTGTTCTCCACCAAGGACTACCTCTGGCCACACAACAGGGCCACGTCACCATCAACGAGGCAAACCTGATCGCTACCGACAAGCCCTTCCCGATTCTCGGGCGCATCGGGATCGCCCGGGAGAAGCAGAACAAGCCCCGGGACTTCGACCACGTCGGCCCCGCACACCAGCTCGCCCGCGACAAGGAAGCCTTCTTCGAGCAGGTCGACAACGAGACCCTCGACCGCTTCGAGACGGTCTTCAAGAAGCTCACGGCCTGAACCTGCAGGCAGCACGAAACCTTGGGATTCTGCATGACGGCCCGGGGTCTCGCGCGTGCATGGATGCGTCCAGATGGGTGACCGCCTGCGGACTACCGGCGCGATGTCCACGCACCCAGTTTCACGACCACCGGTTCTGTCTCGCCGTCGACCGTGATCTGTTCGCTGTGGCCGCGGGCCCCTACGCCGCACGTACGGCGTCGGCGTCGTCGTGTTCCTGGTCTTCGCCGTCGTCCGCGCCGCCGGTGCCGGCGCCGATGATCCGTCCGTCTTCGTCGCGTCGGACGTGGATCTTGCGCTGTCCGCTGGTGTGGGCGTGGGAGGCGAGCTGCTCGACGAGTCGTTCATCATGACTGCGCAGGCCTCTGGAGGACGGCGACGAGGGGGCGGTAGCCGGCGGAGGCAACCGTGTCGGCCGGGTCTTTGCCGGGCGGGAGGAAGACCGGCACGATGATCCGCGCGACCTTGGTGCTGTCGTTGCGGTGGGGCTGCAGTGCCCGACGGGTGTTCTGCATGATCTTCGTTGGGGAGCTGCGGGTGTCGGCGAAGCAGATGACTTCAGGCTCCGTTTGCCGGTGGGTGCAATACTTGCTGGTCAGGTGCGTGGCTAGTGTTTCGACTGCTTCGCGAGGCAGGACGAGGGACGCGGCGGATGTGGGCGAAGTCAGGGACAGGCATGGGCGTCGGCCCGACCGGGCTGATCGGCCGGGAGGGCGAGCTCGCCGAGCTCGCGGCGTTCCTGGACATGGCCGGGACGGACGGAGCCGTCCTGCTGCTCACCGGTGATCCGGGCGTGGGGAAGACGGCCCTCCTGGACGCGACCGCCGAGCTGGCGGTGGCGAAGGGAGTGCGGGTCGTCCGCGGGAGCGGTGTCGAGTACGAGACGGACATCAGCTTCGCGGGGCTCCATCAGCTCGTCGGCTCGCTGCCGGACGAGCTCGGTCGTCTGCCGCGTTCCATGCGGGAGGCCCTCGAGGTCGCCCTCGGTCTCGGAGCCGGTCCCGCGCCGAGCCGGATCGCCGTCCTGAACGCGGCACTGTCCCTGTTCGACGAGGCCGCGAAGGAGCGGCCGTTGCTCCTCGTGGTCGATGACCTTCATGTCGTCGACCAGGCGAGCCGGGCTGCGGTGGGTTTCGTCGCCAGAAGACTGGGGGGCCGCCGCATCGGGCTGCTCGCAGCGCAGCGGGCGGAGTCCGGCGAATCCTTCCGGTCCATCGGTCTGTCGGAGCTCGAGGTCGCGCCGCTAAGTGACGCGGACGCCCTGCGGCTGCTGTCCCGGCGCTTTGCTCACCTTCCCCGCCGGGTTCTTTCGACCGTGGCGCACGAGGCGCAGGGAAATCCCCTGGCGCTGCTCGAGTTCGCCGGGTCCACCGGGGTGTCCGGCGACCAACACGGCCAAGGGGCGGGGTGGGCGAGCGGCCCGGGGCGGGATGTCCGCGCTCTGTACGGCGCCCGCGTCGGACGACTGCCGCGGGGAACGCGCGAGGTACTGCTGCTCGCGGCTCTTGAGGGCTCCGGCGACATCGGCGTCCTCGAGGCGGCCGGCGGCCCGGGCAGCCTTGAGGAACTCGCTCCCGCGGAGCGTGACCACCTGGTCATGGTCGCGGAGAACGGCCGCGCGGTGCGCTTCAGGCATCCGTTGGTGAGGACCGCGGTGGTCGACGGTTCCACCGGTGAACAGCGGCGTCGCGCCCACCGCCGGCTGGCCGACGCGCTGGCCAACCAGCCCGAGCGGCGCGGTGATCACCTCGCGAGAGCCACGACGGCGCCCGACGAGGCGGTCGCCGCCGTCGTGGAGTCGGCGGCCCGGAGCAGCCTGCGGCGCGGTGACGCTGACGGCGCGATCGCGAGATTGCGGCGCGCGGCCGAGCTGAGCCCTGACCGAGCGGACCGCAGGCACCGCCTGTCGCAGGCCGCCTATGCCGCCGCCTGGGTCGCGGGCCATCTGGAGGTCAGCCACGAGATCATGCGTGAGGTCGAGGGCGATCCGGCGGCCCGGTCGCTCTCGGCGGCCGCGACGGCCGGCTTCCTGGTGCTCGTCACGGAAGGCGACGCCCATACGGCCCATGCACTTCTGGTGGAGGCGGTCGAGCAGGCCCCGGTGATGCCCGGAGTGTCGCGTGAGGAGCTGGAGACCGCGCTGTTCACCCTCACCCTCGCCAGCCAGTACTCGGGCCGGCCCGAGCACTGGCAGCCTCTGGTCGACGTGCTCGCCCGGTTCCCGGAGGCGGCGCCCGCCGCCGCGGCGTCGCTGGGGCGCGTCCACCACGACCTCGGCTCCGTCACCGACGGCATGCTGCGCCGCCTGGACGAGGAGATCGCGCGGCTGAGGGACCAGAGTGACGCCGACGTGGTCATCCGCACCGCCCTGACCGCCTCGTACCTCGACCGGCTTCCGGGCTGTCGCGAGGCCGTGTCCCGGGTCATCCGCGACGGCGGCGCGGTGGGGTCGAGCATGCCGGCCCTGATGTTCGTCGCCCTGGACGACCTGTACGCCGGCCGGTGGCAGGCGTCGGCCGGCGCCGCGGACGAGCTCATCGCACTGTCCGAGGAGATGGGGTACCACCTGTTCGCCCAGGTGGGGCACTATGTCGCTGCGATGGCCGCGGCCCAGCGCGGCGCCCTCGACGCGTGCCGGGAGCACTGCGAGGACATCTGGGGGTGGTCGGGTCCCAGGGGTCTGCGGCGGCTGGAGAACTGCGCCCACCAGGCGGCGGCCCGGGCGGCCCTCGGCGCCGCCGACTTCGAGACGGCGTTCCGGCACGCCACGGCGATCTGCGCCCCGGGTGTGCTGCCGCCGTTCAACCCCGAGGCCGTGTGGTCCGCGCCGGACCTCGTCGAGGCCGCCGTGCGCTCCGGGCGGCACGCGGAGGCGCGACGGCACGCGGACGCGCTGCGCGACGCCGGTGTCGCTCACCTCTCGTCGCGGTTCGCGCTGAGCGCTGCCATGGTCACGGCGATGACATCGGCTGCCGAGGACATGGTCAGGCGCTTCGAGGAGGCACTCGGGTTGCCGGGCGTCGAGCAGTGGCCCTTCGAGGTCGGCCGTGTTCATCTGGTGTACGGCGAGGAGCTGCGCCGTCAGGGGCTCAACCGCGAGGCCCGGGTGCAGCTGGCCGCCGCCCGCGGCCGCTTCGAGGAGCTCGGGGCCCGTTCGTGGGAGGCCCGGGCCGCGGCGGAGCTCCGCGCCACCGGGATGACGCGGGCCGGCCGGGGCAAGGCTGGTGAGGCCCTCACACCGCAGGAGCTGCAGGTCGCCAGGCTGGCGGCGACGGGGCTGTCGAACCCGCAGATCGCGTCGCGTCTGTTCCTTTCGCCGCGGACCGTGTCGTCGCATCTCTACCGTGTGTTCCCGAAGCTGGGGATCACGTCGCGGGCCGGGCTCCGCGACGCTCTGGAGGCGCTGCCTCCCGAGTCTCCGGCCACCCAGCCGTGAGAGCTATCGGTCGGGTCTCAGCACTGCCACGGTGCTGACGTAAGCGAGCCGTCGCCGGATGTCAGCCAGCTGACGGAGGCTGTCGGCACGGTGGCCGAGCCATTCTCGTGGAGACATCGAATCCGCCCGGTACCCGGGCGAGACCACGAGGAGCGGACCATGCCGTTCGTCACCACCGGCGACGGAGTCGAGATCTTCTACAAGGACTGGGGCTCGGGCCGGCCGGTCATGTTCCACCACGGCTGGCCGCTGAGCTCGGACGCCTGGGACGCCCAGTTGCTGTTCCTCGTCCGGCGGGGCTACCGCGTCGTCGCCCACGACCGCCGCGGGCACGGGCGCTCCGCCCAGGTCGGCCACGGGCACGACATGGACCACTACGCGGCGGACGCCGCCGCCGTGGTGGCGCACCTCGGCCTGCGCGACGTCGTCCACGTCGGCCACTGCGCCGGTGGCGGAGAGGTCGCCCGGTACGTCGCCAGGCACGGTGCCGGCCGGGTTGCCAAGGCCGTCCTCATCGCAGCGGTCCCGCCGCTCATGGTCCAAACGGAATCCAACCCCGCAGGGCTGCCGGTGGAGGTCTTCGACGGCTTCCGCGAGGGCGTGGCCACCGACCGCTCCCAGTTCTACCTCGACATCGCCTCCGGGCCGTTCCACGGGTTCAACCGTCCGGGCGCGGACGTCTCCGAGGGCATCATCCAGAACTGGTGGCGCCAGGGGATGGCCGGCAGCGCGCAGGCGCACCACGAGGGGATCGGAGCGTTCTCGGAGACGGACTTCACCGACGACCTCCGGGCGATCGACGTGCCCACGCTCCTCCTGCACGGCGACGACGACCAGATCGTCCCGATCGCCAACTCCGCCCGGTCGGCGGTCACGTTGGTCGAGCACGCGGACCTGAAGGTCTACCCGGGCCTGTCGCACGGCATGTGCAGCGTCAACGCCGACACCGTCAACGCCGACCTCCTCGATTTCATCAAGAGCTGACCCGGCTCGGTACCGACACACAGCCCGTCAGCACGGAACACAACACGGAACAGAACAGGAATCACCATGACCGCAACACCCGCCGGCTACGTGACCGTCGTCTGGGACGCGAAGGCGAAGGCGGGCAGGGAGGACGACCTCAAGGCGTTCATCACCGCCGCCGTCACCCCCTCGCGCAACGACCCCGGCAACATCGACTACGAGGCCCACGAAGTCGAGGGCCGACCCGGCGAGTTCGTCATCTACGAACGCTGGGAGACACGCGCCCACCTCGACGCACACCTCGCCGCGCCCCGGATGCGGGAACTCGTCCCGCAGATGCTCGAGCTGATCGACGGATCCATCGAGGACGGCATCCGCCTGCTGCGCCCGTTCCGCCCCGCCCACTGAAGCAGGACGCCCGCCCGGCGTCGACGCCGACGCCGACGGGACGCACCGCAGCGAACCAATCCCGCGGGTGCTCCCGGTAACCGCTTTCCGGGGAGCACCCGCTCCGACGGCACACACAGGAGAGACACGACATGACCACCACATTGATCACCGGCGGCAACAGGGGCCTCGGCCACGAGATCGCGCGCCGACTCATCCAGGCGGGCCAGACGGTCTGGATCGGAAACCGGGACGCCGGGAAGGGACGCAAGGCCGCCGACCAGCTCGGCGCCGGCTTCGTCCAGATGGACGTGACCGACGACGCGTCGGTCGGCGCGGCGGTCGAGACGCTGCGCGCGCGGGTCGGCCACCTGGACATTCTCGTCAACAACGCCGGGATCCTCGGCGAAGTGACCGCACCCGAGGACATGACGGCCGACCAGATCCGCCACGTCTACGAAACCAACGTCTTCGGCCTGGTGCGCGTCACGCACGCGTTCCTGCCCCTGCTGCGGAAGGCAGCCGCCCCGTCCGTCGTCAACGTCACCAGCGGTATGGGGTCGTTCACGCTGACCCACGACCCGGAGCGGGTCGAGTCGCAGTATCCGCTCGCCGCCTACGGCTCGTCGAAGACCGCGGTCACCATGCTGACCATGCAGTACGCCAGGACGATCCCCGACGTCCGCTTCAACGCGGTGGACCCCGGCCAGACCGCCACCGAGTTCACCGGCTACATCGGGCAGAGCGTCGCGGAGGGCGCGGAGGCGGCGGTGCGTATCGCCACCCTGGGGCCCGACACGCCCACCGGCACGGTGACCGACCGCACCGGCGTACTCCCCTGGTGACGGCGGCAGGCCCCGACCCCGCGACAGTCCTGGCAACCACACCCCACCCGGCGCACCGGTGAGGGCCGACGGGCCCTCACCGAGGGAATCAGGACTCGGTCGCCAAGCCCCTGAGACCACTTCGTCCGGCGCGGGAGGCCGTGTTCTATGAACTGATCTCCTGCGGCGGCATCTATCAGATCCACAAGGTTGTGCAGTCGGAACCGCCCGAGCATTCCTACGCGGGCGGCTGGCGGTCCGGTGAGGCTCGTCTCCGGTGGCATTCGGTCCTGCTGGGCCGAGTTCGCCAGTGCGGTGACCACAAACGTTCACTGGGCTGAGCGACGTTACCCTCGGCAGGGTGGCGGAGAGAGAGTTCACGATCAATTTGACGCAGGATGAGGCCCTGGTGCTCTCTGACTGGCTCGACCGAGTGATCGGCACCGCGGAGTTCGACGACTTGGTTGGCGAGGACCGTGCGGTCTGGTCACCGATACACCTGATCGCCGGGACACTGGAGACCTCACTGGTTGAGGTCTTCATGCCGGACTACAGCGGACGCCTGGATGCTGCCCGGAAGCGGCTCTTGCAGACCCTCGGGGAGCTGGGTCGGTCCGTGGACAAGTCGTAGCGTTACCAAAACGCCTGTCGGCATCGTTCTTCCGGTAAGCCCGGTGAACGTTCGTGGCCACCGCACTAGCGATCGCCTCGTACGCCGTCGTCCCGCCGCGAAGCGGCAGCGGACCGGGGACGGAGGGGCAAGCCCGGCCTCGCGTGTACCTGGCTTCCGGTGACCGGCGGCCCGAGCCGCTGACGTCCGGGACCGGCCGGAGAGCCGCACGCGGACGGCGGGCGGGCGTGGGGCCGCCAGCGGCGGCGCGGAGCGCCGTCGCCCACCGCTCCGCCGCCGGTGACGAGAGGCAGATTCTTGGCGAGAGGAACAGGTCGTGGTCTTCTACTTCGGAATGCCAAGCTTCAAGGACGCGCCGGAACTCACAACCGACGAGATCGAAGCCATGTGTGACACTCTCGTCCGCGTTCATGAGGCCCTGGCCGTGATCGTCTCCCGCGAGCGTGCCCGCCGTGAGGGACTAATGGATGGCGGACGCCTGACCCGTCACGGTCTGAACGCGGCGACGGATCTCTTGGGGATGTCGCTGGTCACCGAT
The DNA here is from genome assembly GCF_039649665.1 of Microbispora sp. ZYX-F-249. Taxonomy (NCBI): domain Bacteria; kingdom Bacillati; phylum Actinomycetota; class Actinomycetes; order Streptosporangiales; family Streptosporangiaceae; genus Microbispora; species Microbispora maris. The sequence continues at coordinate 149,717 of NZ_JBDJAW010000019.1, forward strand.
GAGAAGTGGCGAGACATCAGCGGAGAGGCAGGTTCGACCGACGGCGGCCTTTCGTCGGCCACAGCAGCACTGCCGTCACGGAGGCCGTCTACCGCAAGCAAATCCGTCGGGTACTTCAGGCAGGGGCCGTGGCCATGGATCACATCTTCGACACCTGATCGTGAATTTCCGCCGATCGAGGGGCCATTCTGATTCCTCTGAATGGCCCCTCGTCTGCGCTTTGTATGATCACGTCAGTGTCCGGACGATTCGATCTCGCAGCCGATCTCGCCGCTGGTGTGCGGGACAAGGACAGTGCTTGGACCTTCATACGGCGCTTCGCGGAAGCCTGGATGACTCCTCTCAGGGATGGAGACGGTTACACCGCGGAGGAGTTGAACGCCGGTGAGCAGCGGTTGGGCCTCAAGCTCCCGGCCGCACTGCGCGAGGCGTACATGCTCTTCGGCAAGCGTGCGGATCTTTGCGGCACTCTGCACTTCCTGCAGCCCCCGGACGAGCTCCGCGTGGACGAAGATAGCGGCCTGCTGCTCTATCAGCACGAGAATCAGGGCGTCTGGGAGCGCTACATACGAGTGGCGGACCTCGACATGGACGATCCGCCTACAGTGCAGTCCTCCGACTGCGATCATGGCGAGCATCAAGGTGGGATCGCGTGGACCGAACGGTTGTCCACTGCCTGTATCGAGATGATGCTCGTCGAATCCGCATGCCTGGATGGCGCTCGGGAGATGTATGGGGAGCTGCTCGAAAACGAAATCGCCGATGTGGAGCGCAGATTCACGCCTTTGGCGCTTCCGCCGCTGCCCATTGGGCATATGGAATGCGCCCCAGCGAGCCGCTGGTACGTCGGGGAGGACGTGATCGTCTCCCTTGACCGGTTCCACTTCATCCCAGATGAGTACGAGCATCTGAGTGGGCCTTGGCATCGGCCATGGAGTCGAGCCGGTCTCAGGATCCATGGACGCACACCTGAGGCCATCGACGCTATGCGTGAGACTCTGCCCCGAGAGTGGTTCCACTGGGAGTGGCCTCGGTTGGGAGATCCGTACCCTCCGAAGCCGTAGTCACTCAGTTAGTCGCTCAGCAATGCAGAAGGCCGGTTCCGATCTTCGGAACCGGCCTCTCAGCTGGTACTACATGGTCGGGGTGGC